>JASHQP010000164.1 GCA_030039095.1 Streptosporangiaceae bacterium | reverse complement strand
GTCCGCGGCGAGCGATGCGATCGCGCTGAGTACCCAGGCGCTGGAAGCAGCCGAGCGCGGCGGGGACACCGGAGCGCGCGCCCGTGCCCTGATTCTGCGCGGCCGCGCGCGCGAGGCGGCCGGTGCGCACGTTACCGCGCTCACCGATCTGACCATGGGCGCCGCGGACGCGCGCGCGGCCGGGGACCGCCGGCTGGAGATGCTGGCCCTGCGCGAGCTGGGCGGTGATGTGCCCGCCTCGCGCGGGCTGCCGATCAGCTTCTACGAGTCCAATCTCGAACGCGGGCTGCGCATCGCCGAGTCGACCGGCGACACGGCCATCGAGGCCGACCTGCTGGGGCGGCTGGCCATCACCGCCGCGAACCGGCTGCGTCTGGACGTGGCGCTCGACCAGGGGCTGCGGGCGGTGACCGCGGCACGGGCGTCGGCGGACGAGCATGCCCTCGCCGCTGCGCTGGACGGCCTGAAGATCGCCTACCTCAGTCTCGGGGACGTCCAGGGTCTCGCCGCCGTGCTGGCCGAACTCGGCCCGCTGCTGCGCAGCCTGGGCGATCTGTTCCGGCTGCAGTGGGCCGAGTTCGAATCCGCGTTCCCGTTCATCGCCGCGGCCGAATGGGACAAGGCGACCGCCGCCATGCAGACGGCCCTGGAGGCCAACCGGCGCGGCGGCTACCCGCACTGCGCCGTGTGGTACACGGCGCACCTCGGCTGGGTGGCCCGGCTCCGCGGACACGACGATGACGCGATGGTGTTCGGCCAGCGTTCCCTGGCCATGAGCGAGCAGCTCGAGCACACCTGGTGGAAGTCGGCGGCATGCGCCCTCTTCGGCGTGACGCTGCTGCAGCGAGGTGACCGGGCAGAAGCCGTCGAGGTGCTCGAACGTGGCCTGGCCGTGGCCGAGCAGGCAGGCGTGGAGGCGTATCTGCTGCGTTGCGCCGCTCCACTGGCCGCCGCCACGGGTTCGCTGCCGGTTCTCCGCCGCGCGTACCGGCTGCTGGAGCAAGCCACGATCCCGGTGGACGGCGCGTGGCTGCTGGGCGAGGAGTCCTATCTGTGCCTGGCGCAGGCCTGGCTCGAGCACGGCGACGCCGAGCGCGCCCGTGCGGTCTTGTCGCCGCTGCTCACGGTCGCCGGCCGGGTGCCCTGGACGGCGACGCTCGCTGCTGCGCTGGCCCTGGACGGGCGTGCCCTGCTCCGGCTCGGTGAGAACGACGAGGCCAGGGCCCGGCTGCTGCGGGCCGAGCGGATCTCGGGTGAGCACGGCCTGCCGCACGTCCGCCGCGATGCGCGATCCGCCCTCCACGGCGTCAGATGAGCTCGGCGAGGCAGGCGGCGGCCCGAGCGGCGCCGTCGGTCTCGACGGGCCGGTAGCCGACCGGGCGCGCGATTTCCGCGGCTATCGCCGCGGCGAGCGTGTCCGGCCCGGCCTCCTCGTAGTCCATGTGCCGGCCGGCGCCGTACTGGGCCAGCCGGTGCCGGACGTGGAAGTTCTGCTCGAAGTGATGGCGCAGCGGTATGTAGATGAAGGGGCGCTGGCTCGCCGTCAGTTCCATGGTGGTGGTCAGGCCGCCTTGCACCACGGCCAGATCGCACGCCCCCAGGTGCCGGTACAGGTCGGGCACGTACCCGTGCACCTCGAGACCGTCGTGAGACGGGAAACGGGCAGCAGGGATCCGCGGGCCGGTCACCACGATCATGCGCAGTCCCGGAACGAGCCGCCGGGCTGCGGGGAAGGCGGCGATCACCCGCTCGAGCAGGTCGGTGCCCACTCCCGAACCGCCGACCGTTACCACGCAGACCTTCTCGCCGGCCCGGTAGCCCAGTTCGGCCCGTGTTGCTTCGCGGTCGGCCGGGCCGATGGGCGACATGCCCGGGATGTAGCCGGAGAACCGGTAGTTCTGCTCGACCCAGTCGCGGATCAGCGGCAGCCCGTCGCCGAACGCGTCCGGTACCACGTCGGCGGCGTTGCCGACGAACACCGATCTATCCCGCATGCTCGGGAAGCGCGCGATCTGCTCGATCATCTCGGCGTTGTAGTCGGCGGTGAGGGCTCGCTCCCGCATCCCGCCGTCGGGCATCGGCAGCCAGCCGACGAAGTCGGTCAGCCACGCGTAAGGCGCCCGCTTGAGCTCGGGGTTCTCGTGCAGGAAGTAGTCGACATCCCAGCCCTCGTCCGCGATCCACAGGTCGTACGGCTCGTCGGAGACGAGGTCGTGGTAGACCATGAAGTTCGCCACCAGGATCTCGTCCATGCGGCGGATGGCCTGGAACGCGTTCAGGTCGTGCTCGCCCGCCTCGGATTCGATGTGCGAACTCTCGCTGACCAGCCAGCGCGACGCCGGGTGCACCCGCTCGCCCCGTTCCTCGAGCACGAGCGTAACCGGGTGCTGGGCGAGCCAGTCGATCTGCAGATCGGGGTGCCTGGCCCGCAGTTCGGCGGCGATCGCGAGGTCGCGGCGCACATGACCGAGCCCGATCGGCGAGCTGACGTAGAGTGCGCGCTTGCGGCGGTCCCGGGCCCTGGTCCAGGTGCGCGACGCCGCAGCGCCGTGACCCACGGATTCGGCGAAACCCCGGATGTGCAGGTTCACCTGGACCGGGTCGCGCATCGTCGGGGCGTGCCCGCCGCCGTGGATCGTCACCATTTGCCCGCCGGTCCAGCGGGCCAGGGCCACGCCGATGTCGTAGGGCACGATCCCGTCCCGGTCGCCGTGCACGATCAGGACCGGGCACTTTACGTGCCGGCAGATGGCCTCGGCGTCGGCGCCGGTGGGTTCCGCCACCGCCGGGACGGTCAGCAGCAGGGTCTCGGCGGTGGTGTCCAGGCCCCAGCCCACCCCGTCCTCGTACGGCTTGGTCGAGTGCGGCTCGGTGAACACCTGCGACATGAAGAACTCGACCCAGCCGCGGTAGTCGGCCAGCCAGTAGTGCTGATTGGCCTTTCCCCAGCCCTCGTAGCTGTCCCTGACCTCATCGAAGCCGGGCGGCAGGGGCCAGGGCAGCGCCGCGCCGATCGCGACCACCCCGGCCGCGCGTTCGGGATACCACGCGGCGAACTGCAGCGCGTGCCTGCCGCCCACGGACAGGCCGGCGACCACGGCCCGGTCCACCCCGATGGCGTCCAGCACGGCGACCGCGTCATCGACGTACTCGCGGTCGGCGTAGGCCTCCGCCGTCCCGGGACGGTCGGCACGGCCGTTGCCCCGGCCCTCGACGGTGATCACCCGGAAGTGGCGCGACAGGTACGGCACCTGGGCCTTCCACTGCCTTGCGTGCACGATGGCCCAGGAGGTGAGCAGCAGGATGGCCGGCTCGCCCGCGCCGAACACCTCGTAGCCAACCTTGACGCCGCCCCGTTCGATGAAGCCCTCGGTGTCCGGATACCTCGCCCGCATGTCCGCCCCCTGAGGAATCGCCCTTCCCCGCAGTTCTACCGGTGCCCATTGCAGCCCGGTTGCAACGCCAGTGCAACGCGGCCGGGGAACCTGAACGGCACAAGCGAACACGAGGAGCGAAGGAGAAGGCCATGCCGCTTGTCAATGTGCACGTGATCGAGGGAGTCTTCACCGACGAGCAGAAGAGCGAGATGATCCACCAGCTGACCGAGACCATGGTGAGGATCGAGGGCGAGAACCTCCGCCCGGTCACCTGGGTGATCGTTGACGAGGTCAAGGGCGGGGACTGGGGCATCGGGGGCAAGGGCCTCACGGCCGCGGATGTCCACGCTCTGCAGGGGAAGACCCCGGCCGGCACCCCGGGCTGACGTCCGGCCGTGACACCGCAGGTGCGGCTGCCCGGGGACTCCTCGCCTCGAGGGCGACGGGCAGCCGCGCCCCCTCAGATCTCGATGATGGCCCGGCCGAGAACCTGGCCCTCCTCCAGCGCGACACGGGCCTCTTCGGCCTGCTCCAGGGGATACCGGTTGGTCACCATCTTCCGCAGGGGGAACCTTTCCTCACGCACCCAGTCCAGGAAGATCGGGAAATCGGTGTCGGGTTCCGTGGCGCCGAGGCTCCCGCAATAGCGGCGCTGGTACAGAAGAATTGCGTTCATGTCGAGCGAGACGTCCGAGACCGGAATACCGAGGAGCACCGCCGTGCCACCCTGGTTGTCGGCCCTCGGCCCTCCCTGCCTGACTGCTTCCAGGATCTGGCGAGCCGTGGTCGGCGCGCCGACAGCGTCCAGGGCGACGTCAACTCCGCCCGGGCATATCGCCCAGATCGCTTCTACCGGGTCCGTGTCCGCTGCATTGATGCCATGGGTGGCACCGAACTCCCTGGCAAACTCCAGCTTACGGTCGACCAGATCCACCGCGATGATGGGATCGGCGCCAGCGATAGCGGCGGCGCCAATCGCCGACAAGCCGACGCCTCCCGCGCCGAATACGGCCACCGACTGGCCAGGCTCGATCTTCGCCGTATGCAGCACCGCGCCTGCTCCTGTCAGCACCGCGCATCCGACGAGGCAGGTGATGTCCGTGGGGTCCGACGGTGGCATGGGGACGACCTTGTCCGCGAACGTCACCATGTGCTCGCTCCAGGTGTACACGTCGCCGTCGGCGATGACGGGCCGCCCGCGGAAGGTGGCGCCGGTTGGTGTTGAAACAGGCAGCCCGCTGATGGGCATCCGGGGAACCCAGGTGGAAATGACGTGGTCGCCTTCTTTTACGTGGGTGACGTCCTTCCCCACATGCGTGACGACGCCGCTGCCCTCGTGTCCGAGACCCATCGGCCTGGGCAGCCCGGGGCTGCGCAACTGGTGCACCTGCGAATAGCAGACACCGCTCGCGAAGTTGCGGATCGTGACCTGGTTGGGGCCGGGGTCCGGGATGTCGATTTCCTCGATCACCAGCGGTCCTCCGGACTCTACCTGTATGGCCGCTTTGCTCTTCATCATCGTCTCCTTCGGTCGGTCCGAGCTCTATCGCACTGGGTTCTCCCTCAGGCCCGCGATGCCACGGGTAACCCCTCCGTTCTCGCTGGGCCGCCGGAGCCTGCCGGGTACTCCGCGAGCGGGACCACGTCCCTGGCCCAGGCCGACAAGACGGGAGCGACGACGCGCCAGGATTCCTCGGCCTCGTCGCCGCGGATGGACAACGCCGCGTCTCCGGCGAGGACTGCCTGCAGCAGCCGGCTGTACGCGGGCAGCTCGGATGGGTTCATCCGGGCGGCCAGCGTCAGCGGTGCCATCGTCCGGGCGTCGGCGCCGATACCGGTCAGCTCCAGGGCCAGGTCCTCGGGGTCGAGCCCGAACCGCAGCAGGTTGGGCGCCGCCTCACCGGCATGCCCGAACGGCAGGTGGGGCACCGGCCGGAAGTGAACGGCGACCTCCTTGCGGTCGCGGGCGAGCGCCTTGCCGGTCCGCAGCCGGAACGTCGTGTCCGGCCAGCGCCAGTTGTCCAGTCCGAGTTCGATCTCGGCGAAGGTCTCGGTGCGGTGTGCGGGGTCGACGCCGTCTTCGTCGACGTAGGCGGGCACCGTGTGGCCGGCGATCCGGCCCTTGCCGTAGCGGCCACGGCGGGTCCGGCGAGTCATGTCATCGTCGGTCAGCGGCCGCACCGAGCGGAGCACATCGAGCTTGCGGTCGCGCAGGTCCCGCTCACCCAGGCCGATCGGCGGTTCCATGGCCACCAGGCACAGCAGCTGCAGCAGGTGGTTCTGCAGCATGTCCTTGAGCGCGCCGACGCCGTCGTAGTAGCCCGCCCGGCCTTCCAGCGCGAGCGACTCGTCCCACAGGATCTCCACTTCGGAGATGTGCGCGCTGTTCCACAGCGGCTCCAGCACCCGGTTCGCGAGCCGGGTGCCGAGCAGGTTCTGCACGGTGGTCATGGCGAGGAAGTGGTCGACCCGGAACACAGCCCGCTCCGCCACGGTATCGGCGAGCAGGTGGTTCAGCCGTATCGCGCTGTCCAGGTCCTCGCCGAACGGCTTTTCCAGGACGATGCGGCTCCCCTCGGGCAGGCCCACGTCATGCAGAGCGCACACCGCACTCGGAAAGACCGCCGGAGGGAGGGCGAGGTAGGCGGCGACCGGCCCGGGGCCGGCGACGGCCGGGGCGACGCTGGCCGGGTCGGCGAGGTCCGCGCGCACGTAGCGGGCTGCGGACACGACCGCCGTCCGGTCTCCCGCGGGAAGATCCCCCGCGTGCCGGTCGAGACCGTGCGCCGCCCACTGCCGGAACCGGTCGCAGTCCCATTCTTCGCGCGCCACGGCGACGAGCTCGAAGTCATCACTCAGGCCGCCGGCACCCCTCAGCGCTGCGAGAGCCGGCAGCAGGTAACGCGCGGTCAGATCACCGGTTGCCCCGAAGATCGCAAGCCGTCCGATCATGTCGGTCCGCCGTCCCTGGCCCCCCCGTTGTGGCGTCAGCGTGAACCGGCCGTGACGGTCCGCAACCGCGGCGCAGCGACTGTTATGCCCCGGTATGCGCCGCAGACTCGCACCAGGCCGGCCCCCGCTATCCGTGATCTCGGTACCCAGCAGGTCAGCGACGTAATCCAGGTTGCCGGATTGGCCGGCCGGGTATGGCCGCGGGTGTTGCCAGCATGGCGTGCAGGGGTTGCTGGAGGGGGAACACAGTGGTCGACACCCCGGACCTGATATCTCATCCCACCTCGGCGGGAAGCCCGTTCCCGCCGATCGCGAGCTACGCATTCCTGTCCGACTGCGAGGTGTCCGCGCTGGTGGCCCCCAGCGGGAACGTCGAGTGGATGTGCGTGCCCAGGATGGACGGCCCGAGCGTCTTCGCCGCGATACTGGACCGCGAAGCGGGCTGGTTCCGGCTCGGGCCAGCCGACGTCCTGGTCCCGTCGGGAAGGCGCTACCTGCCCGGAACCATGGTCCTGGAGACGACCTGGGGCGTGCCCACCGGCTGGGCAGTGGTCCGCGACGTCCTGCTGGTGGGGCCGTGGCGGCACCACTCATCGCGGTCCGAGGCGCACCGCCGGGTGCCCGGCGATCACAGCGCGGAGGGAGTTCTCCTGCGCACCGTCCGGTGCCTGCAGGGATCCGTGGACTTCGTGCTCGAATGCGAGCCGGCCTTTGACTACGCCCGGCAGCGCGGCAACTGGCGGTACACCGGATCGGGATACGCGCAGGCCGAAGTTCTCCTCGACGGCGAGCCGCAACTGCGGCTGACCAGCGACCTGAACCTGGGCTTCGAGGGCCCGCGGGCTCTGGCCCGGCGGCGGCTGGCGGCAGGGGAGCAGGTGTTCTGCGCCCTGTCCTGGAGCAACGCGGAGCCGCCCCTGACCTTCGGCGACGCGCACGACCGGCTGGCCGGGACCGCCGACTTCTGGCATCAGTGGCTCAGCCGCGGCGACTTTCCCGACCACCCGTGGCGCAAGCACCTGCAACGCTCCGCGCTCACCCTGAAGGGCCTGATCTACGCGCCCACGGGGGCGCTGCTGGCGGCGGCGACCTCCTCGCTGCCCGAGACACCCGGTGGCGAGAGGAATTACGACTACCGGTACAGCTGGCTGCGCGATTCGACCTTCATGCTGTGGGGCCTGTACACCCTCGGCCTGGACCGGGAGGCCAACGACTTCTTCTACTTCCTGGCCGACCTCGCCGACCAGCACCCGGACCTGCAGATCATGTACGGGATCGGCGGCGAGCGTGAGCTCGACGAAGAAGAACTCGACCACTTGTCCGGTTACGACGGCGCCCGCCCGGTCCGGATCGGCAACGGCGCCTGGGACCAGCGTCAGCACGACGTCTGGGGCGTCCTGCTGGACTCGGTCTACCTGCACACGCGTTCCCGCGACCGGCTCGACGAGCGTCGCTGGCCGATGGTCAAGCGCCAGGTCGAGGCGGCGCTCGAGCACTGGCGCGACCCCGACCAGGGACTATGGGAAGTCCGCGGCCCGGCGCGGCACTTCACCGCATCCAAGGTCTTGTGCTGGGTTGCCGCTGATCGCGGTGCCAAGCTGGCCACGCTGCGCGGCGATCACGACCTTGCCGCCTCCTGGCGGCAGGCAGCCGATGAGATCCACGCCGACGTCTGCGCCCACGGCGTCGACAAGCGGGGCGTGTTCTGCCAGCACTACGACACCACGGCGCTGGACGCCTCGCTGCTGCTGATTCCGCTGCTCGGGTTCCTCCCGCCCGGCGACGAGCGCGTCCGCGCCACCGTGCTGGCCATCGCCGATGAGCTGACCGAGGACGAACTCGTCCTGCGGTACCGGGTGGAGGACACCGACGACGGATTCACCGGGGAAGAAGGCACGTTCACGATCTGCTCGTTCTGGCTCGTCTCGGCGCTGACCGATATCGGCGAGGTAGACCGCGCCCGGGCACTGTGCGAGAAGCTGCTGTCCTACGCCAGCCCGCTGCTGCTGTATGCCGAGGAGATCGATCCCCACTCCGGGCGGCACCTCGGCAACTTCCCGCAGGCCTTTTCCCACCTGGCGCTCATCAACGCCCTGATGCACGTCATCCGCGAGGACCAGCGGATCAACGCCAGCTCGGCCATCAGCTCCGGGCTCGATCCGGCCGTCCCGCGTACACGCCGGCCATGAGCTCGCCGGCGGCGGCCGCGACCTTGCCATCGCGGATCGCCAGCGTGGTCACCGGGCCTGCCGCCGGGTCCATCGCCTGCACCCGTGCCGCCCGCACGACCAGGTCAGCCGTTGGCGCGGCGTTCATCCGGCACTCCCTTCGCGCGGACCCCGGCCTGCCCGCACCGGCCGAGCCTATCGCTGCCGGCACCGGGCGCATCGTGACAGATGTCATCGCCGGCTCGTGACATCCGGCGGGCGCGCCCGGGCCCGCAGCGCGGGAGCCTGGTACCAGGCAGACACAGGGGATTGGCAGGCAGCGATGAACGCGACGCAGGACAGGTACCGGCTCCCGCAGGTAAGGGCCTCCGACGCCGAGCGCGATGCGGTCGTGGCGGCGCTGAGCGAGCATTTCCAGGCGGGCCGGCTCACGCCAGAGGAACTCGAAGAGCGGACCGGACGCGCCCTGGCGGCCCGCACCCTGGGGGAACTCGACGAGCTGACCACCGATCTTCCCGCTCCGCAGCCGGCCCCGCCGGCGGGACCGGCGATCACGCCGCACCGGCCCGGGTACCTGACGATGCTGCCGTGGGTCGTCCCGCTCGCCGCGCTGGTGATCGTTGGGCTGACGATCGGCGCCAGCACCGGCCACCAGGGCTGGGGAGCCTGGTGGGTCGTACCGGCCGCGCTGTTCGTAGCGCGGCGGGTGGCCAGGGGGCGCGGTACCCGGAGGGACTTCAGGGACCACTGACGCAGAGGGCTCACCTCGCCTCAGACGCAGGTCAGGGCATCATTGGCGAAACGTCGTAGTGCTCGCGCAGCAGCCCATACTCCTGCATCAGGTCGGCGACCCGCTGGATCAGCACCGGGTCGGTGTCCAGTGGGAATTGCGGTGAGGCCATGACCGCGGCCGCCGTGGCGGTCACACCGGAGTACTTCACCATCGCCTTCTCGACCGCGCCGGGGTTGGTGTCCGCGATCCGCTGGGCCTCCTCGAGCGCCCTGCGGAAGGCCGCGGCGGTCTTCGGGTACTTCTGCAACCACGACTTCGTGACGACGTACCCGCTGATCGGCAGCGACGTCACCGCGCCCTGGTCGAGGTCGGCGAGCGGCTCGGCGCCAATGCTCTGCTCCGCGTTGGTCGCGAACGGCTGGGGCATGAACGCCGCGGCCACCTTGTGCTGCTTGAGTGCGGCGGCCATGTCCGGGAACTGAATGGTTGTGAAGTGCACCTGGCTGGGGGAAACCATGTTTGCGCTGAGCGTCGCGTCGACCAGCAGTTCCGCGATGCCGTTATACGCGTTGAGGGCGATGGTCTTGCCCCTGAGGTCGCTTACGGTCCGGACCGACGAGCCTGGCGGGATCATCAGGAACTGAACCTGTGGCTGCATGATCGATCCGGCGGCGAGTACCTCGAAGTCCGCGCGCTGCTTGGCGTTGGCCAGGATGTAGGAGACGTAGTTCCCGCTGGTAATGGCGAATTCGCCCTTCATCTGCTGGGCGATGATGGTTTCGCTGCTGATGGCTGGCGTGATGGTCACGTGGATGCCCTCCGCGGCGAGCAGCCCGTCTTGCACCGCGATGTACAGTCCCGCCGAGTCGGAAGCCGGGACGGCGGCGATCTTCAGAAAGTGCAGTTCGACGCCGGACGAGGACGCCGGGGAACCTTGCGCGCCCGAGCACGCCGCGGCAAGGGCGGCGGTCGCCACCAATGCCACCACACCACCCCAGAAATGGTGTTTCATGATGTATTCTCCCCACGGCCTGGTGTAAGCCCCAAGCAGCCGTTGTCGACCAACATTGCCACGGGCCGGTCTGCCATGGGGCATAATCGCCCAACTTGCCTGACTCTGACCTATGACCTCACGATCCTGACCAGCGATGACGCGGTAAGGGTACGCGGTAGGCCCGCCATGAGCGCAAATCGCTCACCGCGGGCCAGACAGATCTCCCGCCCTGCCCGGCCGGACGGCCCGCCGGGCGGCAGCCGCAATCGCCTGCCGGCGCTGGGATTCTGTCCGGCGAGACCGCGATGGCTCATCTAAACTCGGCAGGTGTGATCTTCAAGCAGGTGGGCGAGGGGCGGCCCTACCCCGATCACTCACGGAGCTCACGTGAATGGGCCGAGATACCGCCGCGCCCGGTTCGCCTTGACCAGCTCATCACCACGAAGAACGTGCTCGACCTGCATACCGTCCTGGCCAAGGACTCCACGTTCTACGGCGACCTGTTCCCGCACGTGATCCGGTGGAGGGGCGAGCTCTATCTCGAGGACGGGCTGCACCGGGCGCTGCGGGCCGCCTTGCACCAGCGGACCGTGCTGCACGTCCGCGTTCTCGAGCTGGACTGACACAGCCAGCCACTAGCCCTTGTGTGACGCCGTCGAGACCGCGGTCTTCTTGCGCTTGTCCGCGTGCTTGGCCGCCGCTGCCCGGCGAGCCTGCCGGGCCGCGGCAGCCTCCCGCTGCACCAGGGCCTTCTGGTTGTCGAAAAGCTGCGGCGTCATCCACTCCAGCAGTGACGGCATCAGCGCCCGCCACGTGAACATGGTGTGCCCGCCACCCGGCACGATCTTGAGCGTCACGTTGGGCTGCCGCGTCTGCACGAGCTGGTCGAAGATCTGGGCGTTACGGAGGTCTGAGCGGTCACCGCTGCCGACCCCGAGCCAGAACTTCGGGACCCTGGCGCCGGGCGGCAGCGAGAGGATCCTGTCGTCCGGCGTGTTCTCGCGCTTCAGCTTGACGTTCCCGCCAAACGGGCTCACCAGCTTGCTGCCGATCTGGTTGTCGGACGGCACGAAGTAGCCGCTGAGCACGCCCGAGAAGCCGAAGTTGTTGCCGTAGTTCAGCCCGAGGTTGGCGGCGCAGAACCCGCCCTCGGAGTAGCCCGCGATGCCCCACGCGGCGCCAGGAGGCATCACCCGCAGCTCCTGCGATATGTAGGCGGGGAGATCCTCGGCGAGGTAAGTGGCGTCCTGAGGGCCGTGGACCTGGTTGAGGCACTGCAGCGAGATCGTCCGGCCGCCGTTCGCGTCCGGCATGACGAGAACGGCCGGCTTGATCTTGCCGCTGCTGATCAGCTCCTGCATCATCGCGGTGACGCCGACGACGGTGATCCAGTCCTGGGGGGTGCCAGGGAACCCGTGCAGGAGCTCGATCGCAGGGAAGCGGTACTTGCGGTACGAGGCCTGGAAATACTGCGGCGGCAGGTACACGTAGACGTTGCGCGTGATGTGGCTGAGCTTGCCGGGAACCTCGAGGTGCGCCGTGTAGCCGAACTGCGCGGCCACCGCCTGATCGACGGAGCTGCCGAGGAACGAGCTGAAGCTCGCCCCGGAACCGGTGTCGGTCGTCGGCACCTCGGCGGCCTGGTTGCTCTCGCCGGTGAAGTCCGCGATCGCCGAATTCCAGTTCTGGTAGTAGTCGTAGTACTTGTTGACCGCCGCCACGCCGAACGCCATCGCGGGAATGAAGGCCAGGCAGGCGGCGAGGATGCGGAAGACCAGTTGCTTGGTGACGGCCATCCACCACATCAGGCCGCCGAACACGACGATCAGCAGCAAAAAGAGCACTGTGCTTTGCGGACCCAATGAGCACTCCGGAAGCCGGGGTCTGTTCCCTCTTCTGATAGTCGCGCCACGCACCACACGGGTGCGCCCCGATCCCAGTCCGGCGCGTCGCGGTGGAGGTGGGATTTGAACCCACGGAAGGGTTGCCCCTTCACACGCTTTCGAGGCGTGCGCCCTCGGCCGCTAGGCGACTCCACCGCCGATGAGCCTACCCGACGCCGGGCACCGGCCGCCGCGCAGAGCAGATCACCTCGGGATCCGCCGGATTGTCCCGGGGCCGCCCGCTAGCGGCGCCGGCTGAAGAACTCGCGCAGCAGCGCGGCGCACTCGTCCTCGAGCACACCGCCGATCACCTCGACGCGGTGCGGGAGCCTACGGTCACGCAGCACATCCCACAGCGAGCCCGCCGCCCCTGCCCGGGGATCGGTCGCGCCGTAGACCAGCCGCCCCACACGTGCCGCGGTCATCGCTCCCGCGCACATCGTGCACGGCTCCAGCGTGACCACCACCGTGCAGGAATCCAGCCGCCAGTTCCCGCGCGCGGCCGCCGCCTGCCGCATGGCAACGATCTCGGCATGCGCCGTGGGATCGCTGTCGGCGTGCAGGCGGTTGCGCCCCGCCCCGGCGACCGCGCCCGCGGCGTCCAGGACGACGGCGCCGACCGGGACCTCGGTGTCGTCGCCACCGGGAGGGCCGGTGGCCTGGCCGAGCGCCAGGCGCATGGCTGGCTCGAACGATGAAAGGTAGCCGGTGGTCACGGGCCGAGCACGCCGTCGAGGGCGCGCTTCAGTGCCGTCTCGAACCCCAGCCTCCGGGCGATGCTCTCCAGTGCCTCGTCGGGGAAGATGTCCAGGTCGCCGGACAGTGCTCCGAGGTCCATCTCATCGATGCCCAGGTCGGCGAAGATCGACAGATCCCCGGCGGGGAGCACCTGGTCGAGATCCTCGTCCTCGTCGGGGAGCGGGATGTCGAGGTAGTCGAGGACCTGGCGGGCCAGCGGCCAGTCGACCGAGGCGGTGAGGTCGGAAAGGAACACCGAGACCTGGCTTCCGACGACGCGCAGTGCGACGAAGAAGTCATCGCCAACGGCGGCCAGGCCAATCGTGCCGCCAATACTCGGCTGCTGCCGAAGGGCATGGATCAGGCCCTCCAGGTTCTCCGTCAATGCGGTAGGCAAAAGCTCGGCCTCCCAGGCATCGTCTTCTCTGTAGACGACGACGGAGAAATCGGCACTGCTTACATCGGTCATCGTCACCCCAACGGCGCGTCCTCCAGGAGGGAATGGTGTCAGATTCCGGCAGGCCACGCTGCATGATCGCTAGCTCACGGCCCCTGGCTGTGATCAAGCATGGCCGGCGGTGACGCGCGGAGGCCGCGCCAGTACCGATCGTAGCCAAGCGAGGCAGACCGTTGCGGACCGACACGGAGGCGGGCAGCCTGTTTGATCCGCCCGTCACCGGCGTGGGAAGGCGCGTTGGCGTTGATGATCCACTAAGGTGGAGCCTGGCTAGTCGTCATTGGTCGGTAGATTGTCCTGGGCTATGCTGGGGAATAACGGCGGCAACAGCCGTCTCCAATGAAGGGCGCTGGGAGGTGATGAGATGCTGAAGAAGATCATCACATGGGCGATCGTGCTCTTCATCATTTTCTACGTCGCCACAGAGCCAAACGGAGCGGGGAACCTCGTTCACCACGCCTATAACGGGCTGCACGATGCCGCGAACTCGCTGGCCACATTCGTGAACTCGCTCTGATCCGATGAGAGTCACCAGCCGTGCGGCCGCTGGCCCCGCCGCGGTCAGCAAGTACCTTCTACCCAACGAGCAGCAGGTCATACATACGCGCCGGCATCCGGCGATCCTGATCGGCCCGAGCATCTTGACGCTGGCCGGCTTGCTGGTGGCGGCCCTGCTCAGCGCCACCGTGCTGCGCGGGTACGGGGGACTCGTGACCGTCATCTGGCTGGCCTGGCTGGTCCTGTTCGGCTGGATGGTCTGGAACGTGGTGAACTGGGCCGTCGACTACTTCGTGGTGACGTCGCACCGGATCCTGCTGACCTCCGGGGTGTTCACCCGGAAGGTCGCGATGATGCCGCTGACCAAGGTCACCGACATGAGTTTCCAGCGCACGTTTTCCGGCCGCATGCTCGGATATGGCGAGTTCATCGTCGAATCCGCCGGCCGAGATCAGGCGCTGAGAACAATTGACCATATTCCCTATCCGGAGCAGCTTTACCTAGAGGTATGCGGGATGCTCTTCGGGGCCGAAGACGAGTCGAGCAGCTCCAGTTCGGACTCGAGCGACGACTAAGTCCCCCCGTCGCCCGGCTGTCCCCTTCCCCGGCGTTCCTGCCCGGGTCCGGTGGCCGTCGGTCACACGGTGACCAGCACGATGCCCCCGGCGGCCAGGGCCAGGCCGGCCCACCGTGCCGGGCTCATCCGCTCCCCGAGCACGAAGCGGGCCAGCAGCACGGTCACGCCCGGGTACAGCGAGGTCAGCACCACCGCGAGCCCGAACAGTCCGGCCCGGGTGGCCAGCACATAGCAGACGTTCGCGCTGGCATCGAGGACCCCGGCCCACAGGGCGGCCGCGAACAGCCGGTGATCATGCCGCCAGCGCACGGGGCCGGTCCGCATGGTGGTCGCGGCCACCAGGAAGATCAGCGTTCCGACGAGGCGGGCCACCGCCACCGGCCAGAGCGCCCCCGACTCACCCCCGTTCTTGATGAACAAGAAGAAGGCCCCGAACGCGACGCCCGACACGATCCCGAAGCCGACACCGCGCAGCGTGCCACGGCCAAGGACCGGCGTCCGCGCGCCGGTCTTGCCGCCGCCGGAACTCACCAGGACGATCGCGGCGACGCAGGTCAGCGCGCCGATGCCGATGCGCAGCCCAGGGTGTTCGCCCTCGGCGAGCGCCGCAGCGACTGGAAGCACCGTGGAAACGAGTGCGGAGACCGGAGCGACGACGCTCATCGGGCCGGCCGCGAGACCCGCGTAGAAGAACACGAACCCGACGCCGCCCGCCGCGCCCGCGCAGGCTCCCCAGGCGATGCCGGCCGCCCGCGGCGGGCCCCCGGACAACAGCGCGGCGAGTGCGACGACCACGAATCCGGCCGTACCGGACACCAGCAGCACGGACAGCACGTGCGCGCGCCGCGTTGCCGCGCCGCCGAGGAAGTCAGCGCTGCCGTAAAGTAGCGCCGCGGCCAGCGCGAAGACGGTCACCATGAGCTGGTCCAGACTAGACGCTCGGTCGGAATATTGTAATACCTAGTTCATTATACCGACCGGCTCGGAGGCCAGGCACGATGGATTCGCCCGATCTCACGAGCACGCTTGCCCGCATCCTGCAGTCGCTCCGCTCCGAGCGTGGATGGTCGCTGGACCAACTCGCGCTCAGGTCCGGGGTGAGCAAGGGCGTGCTCGTGGCGCTGGAGCAGGGCCGGTCCAACCCGAACCTCGCCACGCTGGCCCGGATCGCCGACGCGTTCGGGGTTCCGGTCACCCATCTGCTCGACGGCTCGGACGAGCCCGTCGTCCGGGTCACCGGCGAGCAAGACGCCAGGACACTATGGCGAGGGGCCTCCGGCGGGACCGGCACGATCCTGGCCGCGACCGAGCCACCGTGGGCGGTGGAGCTGTGGCGCTGGGCCGTGCAGCCTGGCGAGCGCTGGGGCGGTGACCCGCACACTCCCGGCAGCAAGGAACTGATCTGGATCGAGTCGGGTGTGATCACGCTGACCGTGTCCGGCCGCAGCTACCAGGTCGGGCCGGGCCAGTGCGCCAGGTTCCCCGGCAGCCTGCCGCACGGCTACGCCAACGAGGGCACCGAACCCGTGCTGATGACGATGATCTCCCTGGTGCCCCCCGCCCTCACCTGACCCGACCCGCGGGGGGACACCCCCCGCGAACCCCCCAGAGTCAAGACCATACGTTGGCGACACGTCTGTTAACCCCAGGCACAGTCGCGGAGCGCAGCTCCGCGACCCCCTAGGGGGGTTGACCGTTGCCGGCGAAGATGTTTTGAGTTAGTCATGAGCGAGGACTGGATTGCGGACGCGCGCGTGGGCGTGCCCATGATGCAGCTGATCGCGAAGCAGATAAGCCAGTGCAAGGACAAGCCGCGGGCGGTTCGCCAGATCATCGACCAGCAATGGCTGGATGAGGAATCCAAGCAGCAGCTTCGCGAGACATTTCACGTGACGGACGCGGATCTGGCGGCGCACGAACGCGAGGCAGCCAGCGAGAGCCGCCGGCAGACGCGCGAACGCTACGGCATCCCGCTGCCCACCGGCCCGTGCGACTGCGAGGCCGAGCCGGTCGTGCAGTCATCGGGCCGGATCGAATGCCGCAAGTGCGGCGCCGAGTGGTCGGCACCGGAGGTACGCAGAGTCATCGACGCTGCGTGGCTGGACGAGGACGCCAAGCAGCAACTGCGTGACACGTTCCACGTGACCGACGCGGAGCTCGCCTTACTCGAAAGGAAAACGGCCAACGAGGCCGGCAGCGCCCGCAAGCGGGCCAGCTGATCATCGCGTCACGGGTCATCCCGGCTTACCCGGGCTCCTTCTGTTCCTGAAGCCGTACCCGCAGAGCCTGCCGCTGGACCTTCGCGCCGCCGAGCACCGTGGGCATGTCCCCGACGAAAACCACCCGCGCCGGACGCTCGTGCTCGGGCAGCCCCGCGGTCTGCCGAAGGATCTGCGCGGCGAGCTCATCGGATGCCGCGACGCCCGCCTCGAGCTGGACGCCGGCCACGACGTCCTGGCAGCCTCGCGGCTGCTCGTGTGGTGTCAGAGCGTCCAGAGCGCCTGGGTCGGCGACAGCCGCGCGGCGCGGACGGCAGGCAGCAGCCCCGCGAGGGCTCCGATGAGCAGCGCGGCACCGAGGCCGCCGGCCCAGGCTTCGGGAGGAATGACGATCGCCCAGCCTTTGGCGTGGGCGTAGATGGCGGTGGCGACGGCGCCGGCGATGACCCCGACTGCGCCGCCGGCCAGGGCAAGGAGGATGGCCTCGGCCAGGAACTGGGCGCGGATCTGGCCCTTGGTGGCACCCAGTGCCCGGCGCAGCCCGATCTCCTGGCGGCGTTCCAGCACCGAGATGATCATGATGTTGGCCACACCAACGGCGCCGACCAGCAGCGCGACCGCGCCCAGGCCGAGGAACAGCGTATTGAACGCGCCCGCGGCGTCGGCCTGGGCCGTGAGGGTGTCCGACGGCTGGGAGACCGTGACCTCGTTCGGGTTCTCGGGGTTGGCCTGCGCCGCGAGCACGTTGTCGACGGCGTTGGTGGCCGCCTGGGTGTTGACGGTGCGGACGTAGATCTCCGAGGGGTGCCCGTCGAGGCCGAGGTAGTGCTCGGCGGCGGGAAAGCCGACCATGACCGAGGTGTCTATCTGCGGGGCGAGGGTGGCGGGTTTGAGGATGCCCACCACATAGAACCACATGCCGCCGACCCAGATCCGCTCGCCGGGCCAGATCCGGTCGATGCCGAGCAGCTGCGCGGCCTCGTACCCGAGAACAACGACCGGCTGTCTGGCGGTCGCGGCGTTGAGGTATCGGCCCTGGGCAACCGCGGTGCCGGCCACGGCGGGCAGCCCCAGGCTGGAGGCGGTGACGCTCAGGCCGTCGTCGTCGTTCGCGGGGATCAGCGGGCTGCGGTAGACGCTGGCGCTGCTGACCTGGGCGGTGTACTGGACCCCGATGACGCCGGGCAGCCGGCCAATCATGCCCGGGGCCGCGTCGGGCAACTCGGCGGTCTGGCCCGTGAGGGTCGTCCCGTTGCTGACCGTCAGCAGGTTCGTGCCCAGCCGGGAGATCTCCGCAAGCAGCCCCGCCTGCGAGGAGTTGGCAAGGCCCAGGACCGCCACGATCGCGGCCACACCGATCGCGATGCCCAGCGCCGAAAGTGCGGCCCGCAGCTTGCGGGTGCGCAGCCCCACGCTGGCCAGCCCAGCCAGGTCGGGCAGGCGGAGCCGGGCCGGGCGCGGGCCGGCGGCGTCATCCGCGCCGGCCGGGACACCAGGCTCTGACGTGACGGTCATGATCGTCCTTCCGGCGCCGGCAAGCCCCCGGCCCTGATCGCGGCGGTGTCGGTGATGATGCGGCCGTCGAGCACCTCTATCCGCCGCCGCATGGAGGCGGCGATCGCGTGGTCGTGGGTGATCACGACGATCGTGATGCCCTGGGCGTTGAGCTCTTCGAGCAGCGCCAGGACCGACGCGCCGGTGGCGGAGTCCAGGTTGCCGGTCGGCTCATCGGCCAGCACCA
>JASHQP010000012.1 GCA_030039095.1 Streptosporangiaceae bacterium | reverse complement strand
CGTGAGCACCTACGACCACTACACCACGCCCGTTCCGCCCGGCACCTGGGACGTGCCCGCGGCCGCTGACCGTCGCGGCACGGATCGTGGAGTCGGTGCCGGACATGGACTCCAAGTTCTACGCCGCCACCCAGGCGATGGACGAGGCCCGGCACGTCGAGCCGAAGGTGCAGCGGGCGTTCGCCGACCTGGGCGTGATCGACGCGGCCAAGAGTGACCTCGACGAGCTGATGCGCGCGGACGAGGAGATCGCGGAGCGGGTCGACGAGCAGAAGTACGCCGCGGAACTCGCCGCCCGCCAGGCCGAGATCGACGCGGCGGTGACCGACGGCGCGAACGCGTCCCAGCCGATCTCGCCAGCCGCCGGGACGCCATTTACGATCGCCTCATGGCCGATGCCGCGATGCCGCGTTTCCCCGCCGACTTCGCCTGGGGCGTTGCGACGTCCGCGTACCAGATCGAGGGTGCCGTCGCCGAGGACGGCCGGGGCGAGTCGGTCTGGGACGTGTTCTGCCGCAAGCCGGGCAAGATCTCCGGCGGCCAGACCGGTGACGTGGCCGCCGACCACTTCCACCGGTGGCGCACCGACGTCGCGCTGATGGCCGACCTCGGGCTGACCGCCTACCGGTTCTCGGTCGCCTGGCCGCGGGTGCAGCCGGGCGGCAAGGGCCCGGCCCACGAGGCCGGCCTTGACTTCTACGACCGGCTGGCCGACGCGCTGCTGGCCGAGGGCATCACCCCGGTGCCGACCCTGTTCCACTGGGACCTGCCGCAGCCGCTCGAGGACGAGGGCGGCTGGCTGGCCAGGGACACCGCGCAGCGGTTCGCCGAGTACGCCGAGCTCACCGCCGACCGCCTCGCCGACCGGATCCCCTTGTGGATCACGCTGAACGAGCCGTTCGTCGTGACCGCGTTCGCCTACGGGCTCGGCATCCACGCGCCCGGTCTCGAGCTGATGCTCGGCGCCCTGCCGACCGCGCACCACCAGCTGCTCGGGCACGGGCTCGCCGTGTCGGCGCTGCGCGCCGCCGGTGCCCGGCAGGTGGCGATCACCAACAACAACTCGCCCGCCTGGCCGGCCACCGACGACCCGGCGGACGTCGCCGCCACCGAGGCCTACGACACGCTGCACAACCGGATGTTCACCGACCCGCTGCTGCTCGGCCGCTACCCGGACCTGGCCGCCTTCGGGGTCGGGCCCGAGGGCATGGACTGCGTGCTCGACGGCGACCTCACGGTGATCTCGGCGCCGCTGGACGCGCTCGGCATCAACTACTACTCCCCGACCCGGCTGTCGGCGCTGCCCGACTCGCCGCTGCCGTTCCAGATGCAGCCGATCCCCGGGTACCCGGTCACCGCGTTCGGCTGGCCGGTGATCCCCGCCGGGCTGACCGAGCTGCTGACCGGGTTCAAGGAGCGCTACGGCGACCGGCTGCCCCCGGTGTACATCACCGAGAACGGGTGCTCGACCGATGACGAGATAGCGGCGGACGGGACGATCGACGACCAGCCGCGGATCAAGTACCTGGACGGCCACATCCGAGCGCTGCACGACGCGATGGTCGCCGGGGTCGACGTGCGGGGCTACTTCACCTGGTCGCTGATGGACAACTTCGAGTGGTCCGAGGGCTACACCCAGCGCTTCGGGCTGGCCTACACCGATTTCGAGACCCAGCAGCGCACGCCCAAGGCGTCGTTCGCCTGGTACCGCGACCTGATCGCCGCGCAGCGCTCGCCCGCCTGACCTGCCATCACGGGCGGTGCGGGGCGGTGCGGGGCGGTGCGGGGCGCAGCGGGGCGCAGCGGGCGGGGCCTCGGCAGGGTGACAAGCCGGGCGCCGTTGCACAAAGGCCCCTGACCAGGCAGTATCCAAAGCTTGGCGGGCATTGACTCACGATCTGAGATCGGATATATCTTATCTCCGATCGTATTTCGGGCGCTCGCCCGGACATGGAGGTACCTGGCAGCTCGTGCGCAGCGGTGGCAGTTGCCGCCGTGGACAGGAGGGACCATGACCGAGGCCACCGAGCGGGGAGGCTCCCCGGCCCCCGACGAACTCACCGTCTTCGAGGGCGTTCGCCCCACCCGCACCGGCGACCTGGTCCTCGAGGGCCAGGGCATGGCGCCGATCCCGGAAGAGCACCGCTACGGCGGCGTGTACCGGATGTTCACCGTGTGGTTCACCCCGAACATGGAGCTGTCGGGCGTGTTCGCGGGCACCCTGGCCGTGGTGTTCGGCCTCGGGTTCGGCCTGGGCATCATCGCCATCATCATCGGCACGATCATCGGCTCCCTGCCGGTGGCGATCCTGTGCACCTGGGGGCCGAAGACCGGCACCGGCCAGGTTCCGCTGGCCCGGCTGCCGTTCGGCAAGACGATCGTGCTGCCCGGCGCGGTCCAGTGGCTGTCGTCGATCGCCTGGGACGCGCTGGTCGGGCTGTTCGGCGGGCAGGCGGCGCAACTGCTCTTCCACGTGCCGTTCTGGGTCGGGGTCGCGATCGTGCTCGTGCTCGAGGGCGCGATCAGCGTGTTCGGCTACGAGTTCGTGCACCGGGTGCAGGAGTGGGGCTCGGCGATCCTGATCGTGCTGTTCATCGTGCTCACGGTGAAGATCTTCCAGCATCACCTGGTGCTGGCGCACAACACCGTGCACGGCCCGGCGCTGCTCGGCGCGTTCGTGCTGATGGTGACCATCTCCCTGTCCGAGGGCATCTCCTGGGCGTCGTACGCATCGGACTACAGCCGCTACATGAAACCGGATACCTCGAAGCAGGCCATCTTCTGGTACACGATGGCCGGGCTGACCGCCTCGTACGTATGGGTCGAGGTCATCGGGCTCGCCGGGGCAAGCGTCCTCGGGAACCAGACCGCGGACGGCGTGCGCACGCTGATGGGCGGCGGGTTCCTCGGCGTCCTGGCGCTGATCGCGATCGTGTTCGGGGCCATCGCGTCGAACTCGATGAACGACTACACCGGGTCGCTCGCGTTCCAGGCCCTCGGCGCCCGGGTGCGGCGGCCGGTCGTGGCCGGGATCGTCGCGGTGCTGGCGTTCGCGGCGATCCTGTGGATGAACGCCGCCAACACCTCGGGCCGGTTCGAGAACCTCCTGCTGTTCAGCTCGTACTGGATCGCGCCGTTCTGCGCGATCGTGATGATCGACTGGCACTACAACCGGCAGAAGTACACGCCGTCGTTCCTGCGCCGCGCGCTGGCCTTCCGGAACCTGAGCAGCGGCTGGCCCGCGATCGTGGCGTTCGTCGTGGCCTTCGGGATCATGGTGCCGTTCATGAACACCTCGATCATCGTCGGCCCGTTCGCGAACGCGCTCGACGGCGCCGACCTCTCGTTCTACGTCGGGTTCGTGGTCGCCGGGATCATCTACTGGGTACTGCGGAAGGTCGCCATCGGCCAGGAAGCCAAGCGCGAGCCCGCGCTCGCCCACGCCGACGGCCGCGGCGCATAGGACAGCGACCTCTACCGACCAGGAGCCGCCTAGATCATGGATGACCGCGAGCTAGCCGACCGGGTGCTGGAGCACCTGGACACCGACCGCGCTGTGGCGCTGTCACAGGAGGTCTGCCGGATCCCCAGCGTGCTCGGCGAGGAAGGGCCGCTCGCCAAGTTCCTGGCCGACGTGATGAAGGAAGCCGGGTTCGAGGCGGTCGAGCTCCAGCCGGTGCTGCCGGACCGGCCGAACGCGACCGGCGAGGTGTCGTTCGGCCCGGGGCCGCGGGTGGTGCTCACCGGCCATCTGGACACCAAGCCGGTCTCCCACGGCTGGGAGACCGCCGGGCCGTTCTCCGGCGCGGTCGTCGGCGACGCCGTGTACGGGCACGGAATCATGGACATGAAGGCGGCGCTGGCCTGCGAGATCGTGGCGATCGAGGCGCTGGCGCGCAGCGGGCTGCCGCTCGCGGGCACGGCGGCCATGTCCGCGGTCGCCGACCACATGGGCGACCAGGCCGGCGCGGTCGCCTACTTCGACACGCACCCAAAGGCCGACCTGTGCGTTCTCGGCGAGCTGACCGACAACCAGGTCTGCCTCGGCCACCGGGGGCGCTACTACTTCGACCTGACCGTGCTCGGCACGTCCGCGCACAGCTGCCACAAGCACCTGGCCGTGAACGCGAACACGCTGGCCGCGCACGTGGTGCTGGCCCTGGACGCGTCCCGGTACGAGCCCGACCTGCCCGCCGACGTCGTGGAGCTGTTCGGACCCGAGACCTACGTCGTGCCGGGGCGGATCTACGGCGGGCTGCCGCCCGGCGGCCCGTCGATGATCCCGGACGAGTGCGTGATCCGGGCCGACACCCGGCCGCAGCCGGGCGTCACGGTGGAGCAGGTCAGGGCCGAGATCGACCGGTGCATCGCGGCGGCGTCCGCGGCCGACCCCCGAGTGGCCGTGCAGGTCGAGCTCGCCGACGTCAAGAACGGCTACCTGGCCAGTCCGGACGACGAGGTCATCCGGCTGATGCGCCGCGCGGTCGGCCTGGTCCGCGGCGGCGAGCCGCGGCTGGTCACCGAGAACTGGCTCGGCGACACCGCGAGCTTCGGCGCCAAGGTGCCCACGGTGATCTTCGGCCCCGGCGGGCCGCCGGTGTACTGCCCCGACGAGCACCTCGCGATCGCCGACATCCACGAGGCAACCAGGGCGTACGCGGTGTTCGCCGCGCTCGCGCTCGCCAAGGACCGATGACCGCGTTCGACAACGTCCTCGACCAGTGCCTCGCCGTGGGCGCGGGCGAGGAGATTGCCCTGCTCACCGATGAGGGGACGGATCCCGACGTCGTGTCCGGCCTGTCCAACGGGATCCTTGAACGCGACGCGACCCCGCTGGTCGCCCGGATGCCGAGCCCGAGACTGCCCGGCGCCGAGCCGCCAGCCGCTGTGGCCGCGATGATGCTGCATGCTGCCGCGACGATCGAGCTGACCAGCCTGTTCATCGGGTCGTCGGCGGCCAGGCGGGCCGCCACCGACTTGGGCGCGCGGTACCTGGCCATGCCGGGGGTCCGGCTGGACACGTTCCGGCCCGGCGGGCCGCTCGCGGTGGACTTCGAGCGGCTGCGGATCGACGCCGAGAACGTCGGCGCCGCGTGGGACCGGGCCAGCGAGTTCCGGCTCACCTCGCGGGCCGGAACCGACCTGCGCGGGTCGGTCGCGGACCGGCCGGGCCGGGTGCTGCACGGCATGGCCCGGACGCCTGGCGCGTACATGGCCCCGCCGGACGTCGAGGCGGGCACCGCGCCGGTCGAGGGGACCACCACCGGCGTGGTGGTGATCGACGCCGACCTGCTGTTCATGGGCCAGGGCCCGCTGGACGAGCCGGTCGTGCTCCACGTCGCCGATGGCCAGCTGACCGGCGTCGAAGGCGCCGCGCGGGGCCGCCTGGAGTCGATGCTCCAGCGCTGCGCGGACGACCGGATGGCGAACATCGCCGAGGTGTCGATGGGGTTCAACCCCAACGGCGTTGTGTGCTCCGTGCCGATGGAGACCGAGTCGTCCCGTGGCTCCGCGCACATCGCGCTCGGCAACTCGATCGCCTACGGCGGGCGGGTGAACGCGATCGCGCACCTGGACTGCGTGATGCGGGACGCCGTGCTGGAACTCGACGGCCGGGTGGTCATGGCCGAGGGGGTCCTGCCGTGAGCCGCCGGCCAGACCGCTGGCGGGGGGGTCCTGCCGCGAGCCCGCCGGCCGGGCCGCTGGCGGGGCCAGTGGCAGCCGACCCGGAGATCTCGGCCTCCCGCGCCAATGAGCGCCTTCGATTCCTCGTCAGCCAGGAGCGGCCACCCGGGACGCCCCACGCGTCCATCGGCGCGCTGCTCCGGCTGGCCGACGACACCCGCGCGGGCCGCAACGTGATGCCGGCCCTGATCGTTGCGACCCGCGCGGGCACCACGGCCGGCACCCGGGCGCACCGCCCGCCGCCGATACGATTGCCCGCTGGGAGGGGGTAGCCCGTGAGCACGCCTGACTACGGCGTCGCCCTTCAGGGGGTCGACCCGCCCGCCAGCTTCGTCGACATGGTCCGCGAGGTTGAGTCGCTCGGCTTCGGTCACCTGTGGCTCACCGATTCTTCCCTGCACGCCCGCAACAGCTGGGTGTACCTGACGCTGGCGGCCAGCAATAGCTCCAGGCTCCGGCTGGGCACTGCGGTGACCAACCCGGTGACCAGACATCCGGCGATCACCGCGGTCGCCGCGGCCACGCTGGACGACGTATCGGCGGGCCGGGCCATCCTCGGCATCGGCGCCGGCGACCGCCCGCTGCTCGCCCTCGGCCGCAAGCCCTGCGGGCCGGCCGACCTCGCCGACGC
>JASHQP010000163.1 GCA_030039095.1 Streptosporangiaceae bacterium | reverse complement strand
ACGCGGATGGCGGAACTGGCCGGGGTCCGACCGGTGGACACCTACGGCATCCTCCGGGCGTTCGGCCGGGACTGCGCTGGCGCGATCATGGTTCTCCCGGACGGGGAGGAGCCCGGAGGCGGCACCGGCAGCGGGTACTCCCCGATGACGCCCGGCGAACTGCGGCGGGTGCTCAATGCGCTCGACGCCGTCCCCCTCGCCGCCGCGCCGGACCGCGGCTTCCGCCCGTCGCTGCCGGGCCTGCAGCGCAAGGCGCTGCTCGGCCGTGCCGCCGACGGGACCTGGGAGCTTCCCCGCGGGGACGCCCCGTCGACATGGATCCTCAAGCCCGACGGCCCGCACCGGATGGCCGGCAACGAGGCCACCGGCCTCTGGCTCGCGGCGGCCTGCGGCCTGGAGGCGGCGCAAGCCGAACTGCTCGACGTCGCCGGGCTCACCGTGCTGGCGGTACGGCGCTACGACCGGCGGCGCCCGCCAGCCGGGGGCATTCCGGCCCGGGTGCACCAGGAGGATGGCTGCCAGGCAACCTCCATGCCTCCCGGGCTGAAGTACGAGGAGCAGGGTGGCCCGTCCCTGCGCGACTTCGCGAGCCTGATCAGGGACTACGGCGATCCCCGGGACGTTACCACCCTGCTGCGCCGCACCACGTTCAACATGGCCATCGGCAACGCGGACGCGCACGCGAAGAACTTCTCCGTGCTGCACGACGCGGACGTTCCCGCCATCAGGCTCGCCCCCATGTACGACCTGCTGTCCACGATCGCGCTCGAGCTGGCCGGCGGCGCGGGGCAGCCGATGCGCGCCGACACGCATCTGGGGCAGCGAGTCGGCGGTCAGGCCGACATCCGGAACGTGATAGCGGCCAGCCTGATCGACGAAGCGGCCTCCTGGGGCATCCGGCGCCGCGCCGCCTCAGCCATCGTGGCCGAGACACTCGAACGGGTGCTCACCGCGATCCCGTCAGCACCGGGCGACGACCGGGTCCTCGCCGTCATCCGCGAGCAGGCCGAGCGAATCCGCCGCGGCTAACCGAGCCGGGCTGCCACGTCAGGCACGAGCGCTATCGTGTGAACATGATGTTCGGGTCAGCCGCGTCGCGTGACGCCCACCAGCCTGTCTCGGCGTCAACCCCTCGTGAGATCCGCGTCGCGTTGACCGGCGAAGAGATCGGTGACTTCGACCGCGAGTACCGGCAGACGATGGCCGATGCTGCCGAGTCACTTGATCTGTCTGGCGTGCTGGCGATGCTAGAACGCTGGCGGCGGATTGCCTGGTCAACCCGGAACGACCCGGATGCACACCGCTGGATGCTCGAAAGCGCGGCCCGGCTCACCAGCGGAGAAGACGTTAGCACCGTGCCATGGGAGCAGCTGAAAGCCGAGCTCGGCTCGTAATCCGGTGCCGGTAGGGTCCGGTGTGTGGGGCCGCAACCACAGCTTGTCCGGGTCTCCGGCCGCCACGTCGCCGTCGGACCACACCGACGTCGAGGAGAACAACCGCACCGCGGCCATTGCCTGGGTGCGCCGTCACATCTAGCGCTCTGCGGAGCAGCCGGAGCGCCGCCATCATCAACCCAGGGGTTGATCTTCGGTGGAGGTCCAGGCCACGTCTCATGCTCAGGGCCTCGTGCCGCCTGAGGCCAAAGTCAGCCCCCGGGCTGATGCTTCGCGGTCGGCCCTCGGCAAGGCTGAAACGCCCCGGCCGGCAACGAGGAGGGCCAGGTGCCCGACACCATCGCCGCAGCAGAGAGCCAGCCACCGTCGGCCGACCGCCTCGGGCGTGCCCTGCGCCGCCTGCGCTGGCCGGTGCTGGCCCTCTGGGTCGTGGCCGGTGTCGTGCTCCACCCGCTCGCCAGCAGCCTGTCCTCGGTCGCCAACGGCAGCTCCTCGGCGTACCTGTCGCCGTCTGCGCCCTCGACCCGGGTCGTCCTCCTCCAGGAAGCCGCCGCCGAGCGCCGCACCGGCCAGCCTGTCGGCAACCAGGCGGTCGTGGTATTCGTCCGGCCAGGCGGCCTGACGACAGCCGGTCTTGCCGCGGCCGCCGCCACGCGGGCCGCAGTCGGGCGCCTCTCGGACACGATTCCCGGGCTTGGCCCGCCAGGACCGGTGCAACGTTCGGCCGACGGGGACGCGGCTGCCTTCACCGCGGTCGTCTCCTCGCAAGCCAGCAGCGCGACCGGCGTCGACACCACCGCCGTCAAAGAGATCCGGCAAGCGGCCATCACGGCCACGAAGGACACCGGTCTGCAGGTGGCGGTGACAGGGTCGGCGGCGGAGAACGCCGACATCGGCCACGGCAGCCAGACCCGGCTCCTGCTCACCGCGCTGGTGATCGTGGTCTGCATCTTGCTGCTCGTCTACCGCAGTGCTGTGTTCTGGCTGCTTCCCGTCATTGGAGCGCTCGCGGCGATCGTCGTCGCGCAGGCCGCCGCTCACGGCCTGGTCAATACGGGACTCACGGTCAGCACGCTGGCCAGCTCGATCCTCATCGTGCTGGTCTTCGGGGCCGCCACCGACTACGCCCTGTTGCTCACCCACCGCTACCGGGAAGAGCTCCGCCACCATCCGGCGGCCGAGGACGCCATGGCCGTGGCACTGCGGGCGACCCTTCCGACGCTGGCAGCGTCGGCCGCCACCGTCACCGGTGCCATGCTTTGCCTGCTCGCGGCTCAGTCGGCGTCGCTGCACGGCCTGGGACCGGTCGGTGCCGTTTCTATCGTCGCCGCCCTGCTCGCCCAGACCACCTTCCTTCCTGCCCTGCTCCTCGTTGTCGGTCGCTGGGCGTTCTGGCCCCGCGTACCCCGGCCCGGTACCGCCGGCCGTGAGGAATCCCGGATATGGTCTGC
>JASHQP010000162.1 GCA_030039095.1 Streptosporangiaceae bacterium | reverse complement strand
TCGACCTGCCCAAGAACCTTTCCGTGGTGCAGACGCTGGACCGGATCAACGCCGAGTTTCCGGGCCGGCCGGCGCCGGCCAACGTGGTCGTGACCGGGCAGGACCTGAGCGGCCCCGCGGCCGCGCACGCGCTCGCCGCCCTGGAGCACCGTGCCTCCGCCACCGGCCCGATCCGCACCCCCGTCACCGCGGCGCTCGTCGCGCACGGCCGGGGGGTGATCGTGAACGTCCCGCTGGCCGGCAACGGGTCGGACAACGCCTCGACCAGCGCCCTGCTCACGCTGCGCGACCAGGTGCTGCCCGCGACGCTCGGCGCGGACAGCGGGCTCAGCTACGCCGTGACCGGCAACACGGCCTCCAACTACGACTGGAGCGCCACCGTGCACGCGCGCACGCCGATCGTGCTGGCCGTGGTGTGCCTGCTCGCGTTCTGCGTGATGATGATCGCGTTCCGGTCGGTCCTGCTGCCGCTGATCTCGATCGGGCTGAACCTGCTGTCGGTCGGGGCCGCCTACGGGCTGATCACGCTCATCTTCCAGGACGGCCACCTGGAGGGCCTGCTGAGCTTCACCAGCTACGGCGCGATCGCTGACTGGGTGCCGCTGTTCATGTTCGTGCTGCTGTTCGGCCTGTCCATGGACTACCACGTGTTCATCCTCAGCCGGGTGCGGGAGCGGCGGATGGCCGGGGCGAGCACCGCCGACGCGCTGGTCGGCGGCATCGCCAGCAGCGCCAGCGTGGTGACCAGCGCGGCCGTGATCATGGTCGCGGTGTTCTCGATCTTCGCCACGCTGTCGTTCGTGGACGTCAAGACGCTCGGCGTGGGGCTGGCGTTCGCTGTGCTGATCGACGCGACGGTCGTGCGCGGGCTGCTCATGCCCGCGGCCATGGCGCTGCTCGGCGAGCGGTGCTGGTACCTGCCGCGCAGGCTGGCCGGGATGCCCGCGCTGGCCGGGGAGCGGCTGCCCGAGGCCGACCGGCTGCCCGAGGCTACGGCAGCGTGAGGATGTCGTAGCCGTCCGCGGTGACCACGAGCGTGTGCTCGAACTGCGCCGTCCGCTTGCGGTCCCTGGTGACGGCCGTCCAGCCGTCGTCCCAGATGTCGTAGGAGATCGTGCCGAGCGTCAGCATCGGCTCGATCGTGAACGTCATGCCTTCTTCCATGACCACCGTGACGTCCGGGTCGTCGAAGTGCGGGACGACCAGCCCGGAATGGAACGTGGTGCCGATCCCGTGCCCGGTGAAGTCGCGCACCACCCCGTAGCCGAACCGGCGCGCGTAGGACTCGATCACGCGGCCGATCGCGTTCAGCGCCCTTCCGGGGGCCACCGCGCGGATGCCGCGCATCATCGCCTCGTGAGTGCGTTCCACCAGGAGCCGCGATTCCTCGTCCACGTCTCCGGCCAGGAACGTCGCGTTGGTGTCGCCGTGCACGCCGCCGATGAACGCGGTGATGTCCACGTTGACGATGTCGCCGTCGGCGATCACCGTGTCGTCCGGGATCCCGTGGCAGATCACCTCGTTGAGCGAGGTGCACAGCGACTTCGGGTAGCCGCGGTAGCCCAGCGTGCTCGGGTACGCGCCGTGGGAGACGAGGAACTCGTGCCCGACCCGGTCCAGTTCGTCGGTGGTCACGCCGGGTTCCACGTGCCTGCCGACTTCCGCAAGCGCCTGGGCGGCTATCCGGCCAGCGACCCGCATCCGCTCGATCGTCTCGGGGTCCTTCACGTCCGGTTCACCGAGCCGGGGCCGTTTTCTGCCCACGTATTCGGGGGCAGTGATGCTGGAGGGAACCTGGCGTACCGGGGAAACCCGGCCGGGCTGGAGCGTGGGAGCCATGATCTGGGAGTCTAGTTGCCATGGACGGTGAGCAGCGCTGGTGGTACTGCCTGAAGCACAACACTGTCGAGTCCGAGCCCACCTGCCCCGGCAGGGACCGGCTCGGCCCGTATCCGACAAGGGAGGCGGCCGAGCACGCCCTGGACACCGTCAGGGAGCGGAACGAGGAGTGGGACGCCCAGGACAACGGCTGAGCCCGTTATCCTGGCGGCAGCGGCCGACGAGGCCGAGAGAGGCGTGCGGTGAGCGAGGAGCATTCCGGCCATCCCGGCCAAGAGCTGCCGCCGGCCGCCGAGTCGCGGATGGCCGAGATCCGGCGCAGCGGCACCTGGGGCTCCGCGCTGTCGGCTGACGAGTTCAGCGCGATCAGGGCCGTGGGCTTCGAGCCCGTCGGCCAGGTCCTCGGCGCCGCGGTCTACAACATCGGCTACACCGGGGGATACGGCTGCCCGGGAGCCTGGGCAGGCTTCGGCGGCTACGCGGGCCCGTACCAGAGCGTCACCGCCGTGTCGGGAACCGGCATGCTCGGCTCGTTCGGCCCGATGGTGCAGGTCATGTACGCCGCGCGCCGCCAGGCGATCAGCCGGATGACGGCCGAGTGCGAGGAACTCGGCGGGCACGGCGTGGTGGGCGTGGCGCTGACGATCGGCTCGTTCCCCGCCGGCGGCCTGGAGTTCAAGGCGATCGGCACGGCCGTGCGGGCGCCCGGTGGCGTCCCGCTGAAGCAGCCGTTCACGTCCGACCTGTCCGGCCAGGACTTCGCCAAGCTGATCATGGCGGGCTGGGTGCCGGCGGGCCTGGCCCTCGGGATCTCGATCGGCGCCCGGCACGACGACTGGCTCACGATCAACCAGACCCGGTGGGGCAGCGGGAACTCCGAGGTGAGCGGGTACACCGATCTGGTGAACCAGACCCGTCACGACGCCCGCAGCCAGATGGACCGGGACGTGACCAGGCTCGGGGCCGACGGCGTCGTGGTGAAGACCATGGACCTGCGGATCCGGGAGCGCGAGTGCCCGATGCAGGAGCACCGCCGGGACCACATCGCCGAGGCGACGATCATCGGAACGGCGATCGCGCAGTTCGACCGGCGCCGCGCGGAACGAGGGGAAAACAGCCTCGCGATCCTCTCCCTCGACCCCCAGCGGCGCCAGGCAGCGCGGGTGAAGCTTGGACGCTGACGCCGCGGGCACGAGGAACGACCAGACCACCCAGGAGCACCGGGGATCCGAAATGACTGAACAGACTTCCGCCGACCTCACCCTCGAGGGCGTGCCCCAGGATGCGATGCGCCGCCTCGCGGAGCTGAAGCCGGGCAGGCCAGGCTCGATCTTCACGTCTGACCTGTCGGTCAACGAGTTCCTGCTGGTGCGCGAGGCCGGGTTCCGGCCGCTCGGCCTGGTCCTCGGCAGCTCGATCTATCACGTCGGGCTGCAGGTGGGCCGGTGGGGCAAGAACCAGGAACTCGACGTGCTGTCCCAGGCCATGTACCACGCCCGCGAGCTGGCGATGACCCGGATGGAGGCGGAGGCGCAGGCGCTGGGCGCCGACGGCGTCGTCGGTGTGCGGCTGGACGTCGAGCTGAAGGAGTTCGGGTCCGACATCGCCGAGTTCATCGCGGTGGGCACCGCGGTGCACGCCGAGGAGGGCGCGGGCGGCGGGGGAGTGACGAACTGGCGGAACAACAAGAACCTCCCGTTCACCTCCGACCTGTCCGGCCAGGACTTCTGGACGCTGATCCGGGCCGGCTACGCGCCGCTCGGCATGGTGATGGGGTCGTGCGTGTATCACATCGCGCACCAGCGGCTCGGCAACAAGATGGGGAACATCGGCCGCAACGTGGAGCTCGAGCAGTTCACCCAGGCCCTGTATGACGCGCGTGAGCTGGCCATGAGCCGGATGCAGGCGGAGGCCGAGGCGCTGCACGCCGAGGGAATCGTCGGCGTGCAGTTGCGGCAGCACAGCCACACCTGGGGCTCGCACACCACCGAGTTCTTCGCGATCGGCACCGCGGTCAGGCCGCTGCGCGAGGATCACGTGATCCAGCGGCCCACGATGGTGCTCAGCCTGGATTCCTAGTCGTCGCCCGGGCCGCCGAGCGCGTCGAGGGCCCGGGCCAGCCTTGCCCGCACGCCCGCCCGCGGCCGAGCTGGCTCGCCCGCCGCGGCG
>JASHQP010000161.1 GCA_030039095.1 Streptosporangiaceae bacterium | reverse complement strand
GCGCGGCGACCTGGCCGGCGCGCAGTCCTACCTGACCGCCAGGCTGCAGGCCGCCAGCGGTATCGCGCCATGGGTGCCGTTCATCGTCGCGTTCGGCCTGATCGGGCTCGTGATGTCGGTGCTGATCGTGGCCAACGTGGTCAGCGGCGCGGTGGTGGCGGGCACACAGCGGATCGGCGTGCTGAAGTCGATTGGGTTCTCCCCGGCGCAGGTGGTCGCGGCGTACGTGCTGCAGGTGGCGGCCCCGGCGCTGATCGGCTGTCTCGCCGGCGTGGCAGGGGGCAACCTGCTTGCCCGGACCGGCATCCCGGCCGCGTTCCTCAACGTCTACCACCCGGCGGAACTGGCCTTGCTCGCCCTGGCGGGCCTGGCCATCGCGGTGATCGGCGCGCTGGCCCCGGCGGGCTGGGCGGCCGGTACCCGCACCGCGGCCGCGCTCCGCGCGGAGTAGCGCGCTGCAGATCCCCAGCGGCACCGCGACTAGATCTCGGCGTCGCCCTTCGCGCGGCCCTGGATGAAGTCAATCGCCTCGAGGGTTGCCTGGTAGACGAAGCGCTCGCGTTTGGGCGCGGCGAGAAACCTGGCGGCCGCGGCCAGCGGAGCTCGCCCGGCCGCTCCGGCCCCGCCGGCGCGGGACTCGGCGATCGCGGCGGTGGTGGTCTTCACCGCGTGCGCGACCATGATCGACGCTGTCGAATTGTCCTCGGCGGCGGCCTGAGTCAGCGCGGTCTCCAGCGGCGCCACCGGGCCGTCGTAGCCCTTGACCAGCGCCACCGCCTGATCCGGGTCGCGGCTCCTGATCGCGGCCAGCACCGCATCCGCGTCCGATCCCGGGAACGGCGACGCCGGGGCCGGTTCCCCCTTCGCGTCGAACTTCGACGTCCACTGGACGAACCAGGCCGCGTGGAACACCCCGCGCAGCACCAGCGGGCCCGGGTCCACCTTCCACGCCCAGCGCAGCGCGTTCGTGTACGTCAGCGTGTGGGTGACGTCCAGCCACCCGGCGTCCCTCGAGTCGTCGGTGTCGGAGGCGATGTCGAACCGGCCGAGCCGGGCCGCCGCGACAGACGCGATCGCATCGATGATGTGCGGCACCGCCACGCCACCGCGCACAGCTCCGGTGACCGCGGCGACCGCATCCTCCGGCCTGCCGTCCAGCAGCACCCGCCGCAGGCCGGAGAGTCCTGGATCGGGAGCGGCGTCGTGATCCGGGACGGCCCCATCGCCTTCCACCGCCCGCCAGGCCCCCAGGAAGCGGCGCATGTACGGGAGCCGGTCGTACCGTGTGGACCAGGTGATCGCCGGCACCAGCGGCGCCAGCACCGTGTCCGCCTGCGACCAGCCGATGCGGTCGAGCAGGTCGAACGCCTTCTGGCAATAGATCATCGGGTGGCCGTACCCGAGGAAGTGGTCGGTGATCGCGCTGAGGAACGCATGCCGTATCTGCGCCGGCGAGGCCCCGGCGGCGAGCAGGCCGCGCAGCAGTGCCTCGGCTTCCTCGCCCTGCTCGGCGTCGACGAGAGCAGGAAACGCGGCCAGGCCGTCCGCCACCGAGCCGTACGACGCGACGACATCCAGCGGCTCGGGCTGCGGCCGGGGCGGCCGGCGCACCTCGGTGCGGCTCACCGTGGACAGGCCCTGGATCACGGGCAGCGCGCCCAGCGGTCCCTCGAACGCGGCCGCCATCGTCAGGCAGTCGGCGAGCGTCGCGAGGGAGTGATTCCAGCCGTACTCGGCGCGGGTGGCGCCATACGTCACGCCAGCGCGCACCACCTCGGCCAGCGGCGTGCCGATCGCGCGCAGGCGCATCGTGTCCCGGGCGAGGCGGCCGGTATCCACGTCACCCATGGCGTCGAGCAGGCTCGCGAACAACTCCGGTGCGATCTCTTCCGGGGCGGGGTCGGTGGTGTCCACGTACACCCACCCGTCACGAACCGAGACGGGATACGTCCGGATGTTCTCCCCGCCGAACACGCACGTGCCGTCGCTCAGCCGGAACTTCCAGTTGTGCCACGCGCAGGTCAGCACGTCCCCGCGGATGTCCCCGTCCTTCAGCGCGTACCCCTGGTGCGGGCACCGGTTGTCCGCCGCGTACACGCCCGCGGTGGTGCGGAACAGCGCGATCCGCTTGTCGCCGTGACGCCAGAGCTTGCCGTGCCCCTCCGGGATGTCCGCCGTGGATACGGCCCGCACGAAGTTCGTCATGCGTCGACGGTAACTCCGCGTGCCTCGCCCGCACATCGGCCGTTCGTCCTAGGACCATGGTGGCGGCGCCCGCTCGGCGGCTCAGGCCGCGCGCCGGCGGATAACCCAGATGGTCCCTGCGATGAGCAGCAGGGACAGCGCGAGCAGCCAGCCGCCCTCGATCCACTGGAACGGCCAGAACCGGCTGGCCGGCTGATACGTCGTCAGTTGCGCAAAGCCGTGGTGGACGAGGTACGGCACGGGATTCACGTTCCGTGAGGGAGATCTGGCCGCGCTGGCCGTCTGGCCGAATCCGCCGCCCGGCTGGCCGGATCCGGTGGGTGCCGCGCCGAATACTCCGGGCGCGGCCTCGATCGCGCCGAGCTTGTGCAGAACCTGGTCGACGGTGGAGAGGCTGACGGGCCTGCCGTGCAGCGTCCACCGCTGGCCGATCACCCAGGCAGCAGTAAGCGGCCTGAATCCACTGGTGACCAGCGGCGTCTCGTAGTGCGGTCGCAGGAACACGCCGGTGACGACGGCGAGCCCGCTCCACGCGGCAAGCGTGGCGAACATCGCGGGGACGACCCGGCGGATGAGCACGCCGGCCAGCACGCCGATCGCGAAGGCGACCAGCGCCCACCCGGCGAACGCCACCCCGCGCAGGTCGAACGTGATGGCCATGAGCGGACTGAGGCCCTGGCGCACGCCGATGATCGGCTCGTAGCACCAGGAGAAAAGGAAACCGAACACCCCGGCGACGACCGTGACCGCGACGGCGATCTGCGCGAGCTTGGCCGCGGCCCACCGCTCGCGCCCGAATCCCTGGGTCCAGGTGTACCGGAAGGTGCCGGTCTCCAGCTCCCTGGCCAGCACCGGCGCGCCGACGAACGCCCCGATCAGCGCCGGCAATATCTGGAGCAGCGCCGAGGTCGGCGTCATCTCCATCTTGCCGCTGCCGTTCGCGGTGAACATCTCGCCGTAGGCGGTCACGTCGTGGCGCAGGTCCAGGCCCGTGAAGTACAGGTACAGGCCGACGACGCCGAGCACCGCGAGAAGGCCGGCCAGCGCGGCGCGGTGCTGGCGCCAGCTGACCCAGGCCATTCCCCGCCACGGCACCGGCCGCAGCCGCGCGTCGCGGGCCGGCTGTGCCGGTGTGGCCATCGCGGTCATCTCGTTACCTCCGTGGGCTCGGCGTTCTTGGTGCGCGCCGGGCCGGGCAGCGCGGCAGCACCGGGCTGGCGCAGGTACGCCAGAACGAGCTCTTCCAGGCCGACGGGGTGCGCCTCCCAGCCGGAAGGCACCGCGTCGGACGGCCCGCCGGTCCGCACCAGCAGGTGGGCCTGCGCCTCTCCGCGCCTTTCGTGCACCACCGCTAGTTCCTCGTGCATCCGCGCATCGGAAGCCGGGCCGGTCAGCACGCGGTGGCCGGCCAGCAGGTCGTCGACCTCGCCGGCCACCTGGACCCGGCCGCCCGACACCAGGATGAGGTAGTCGGCCACCCGTTCCAGCTCGGCGAGCACGTGCGAGGACAGCACAACCGACATCCCGCTCTCGGCCGCACTGGCCATGACGACGGCCATGAAGTCGTGCCGCGCCAGCGGGTCGAGGTTCGCCAGCGGCTCGTCGAGGACGAGCAGCTGCGGCCGCCTGGCCAGCGCCAGGGTGAGCGCGAGCTGAGCCTGCTGGCCGCCGGAGAGCTTTCCGGCCTTCCGCCTGAGAGGGATGCCCAGTTCGTCCAGCCGCGCCCGCGCGTACCCCTGGTCGAAGTGCCGGTTGAGGTTGCGGGTCAGGTGCAGCATGTCCGCGACCGACAGGTTCTTGTACACCGGCGTGTCCTGGGCGACGAACGCGATGCCGTCCAGCGCGCCGGGCGAGCCCGCTGGCATGCCGCCGAGCACGGTGACGACGCCCGCGCTCGGCGTTGCCAGGCCGACGGTCAGGTTCAGCAGCGTGGTCTTGCCCGCGCCGTTCGGGCCGACCAGCGCGGCCACATGCCCGGGCGGGATCGCCAGCGAGCACTCGCGCAGCGCCCAGCTCTGGTGGTAACGCTTGCCGAGCCCGCTGGTCTCGATGACGTTCACGCGATGCCCGTCCCTCCACCCATTGCCTCAGAAGGCCGGGTTGCCTCAGAAGGCCGGGCCGGTGAGCGATCCCGGCTCTTGAAGAAATCCCGCAGCGCGCTGCTGAACAGGGCGACGATCCCGTCTTCGTCCAGGCCAGCCCCGTCGGCGGAGGCGAGCCAGCCGAGCAGCGAGCGGCGCAGCGTGGCCAGCTCGGGCAGCGCGACCTGGCTGAGGGTGGCCTCGACGAACGTGCCCTGGCCGGGCCGGCCGGCGGCCAGGCCCTTCGTCTCCAGCTCGCGGTAGGCCTTGAGGACGGTGTTCGGGTTGATCGCCAGCGAGGCGACCACGTCCCTGACCTTTGGCAGCTGGTCGCCGGGCTCGAGGTAGCCGAGCCGCAGCGCGTGCTCGACCTGCTGGACCAGCTGCAGATACGTCGGCACCCCCGAGCCCGCGTCGAGCCGGAACTCGATCGGGGACCCTGATCCCCGGCCGCTGATCCCTTTATCTATTGCCATAAGACAAGGATACAGAGACCGGCTCGGCTGTCAAGGCGCACGGTGGCCAGGCAGGTCAGGGCGTCGGGCCCACGACGATCGCGACGAGATCGCCGCGGAAAGTGAGTGGCATCCCTGGCTTGTCCGTGGCCGTTGAGATCGGGGTGACCCAGTTTCTGCTGCCCATCGGGCGTGATCGCCATGGCGGCGTTCCCGGCCACGCTGACCGGCTTTCCTGCCGTGTCGGTGGCCGTGGCAATCGGGACGACCTCGATGCCGGTGCTCGACTGGGCGAAGGCATGTCAACACACATACAGATGCGCCGAGCCACGCATCCGGTTGCAATCAGCCGGTCAGGAGCGGCCGGCGCCACGCGGGCCGTCGCGCCTCATGGGAGGTCGGCGGCCTTGATGACCGCGTCGGCGATGACCCGGTAGCCGACCGGGTTCGCGTGCTGGTTCGGGCCGCGGGGACGGGGAGCGCACTCCCAGGTCCACTCGCAGATCCGCGCGACGTTGCGGGGCAGGTAGCCGAACCCGGGCACCATCACCGGACTGCCGAAGTCGGTCGTGTCGAACGCGCCGAGCACGTTGGCGACGGCGACGCCGGCCTTCGCGTAGGCGCGGTCCAGCATGCCGTTGTAGTCGACGGCGAGCCGCTCGCTGGCCCAGGCGATCACCTGGCCGAGCGGGCCGTCGCGCCACTCGGCGAGTTCGGGCAGGTAGTAGCTCATTCCTACGATGCGCACGGCTGGGCCGGCCGCAGCGCGCAGCCTGGCCAGGATCTCGGTGAGGTTGGCGGCGGCGCCGGGAACCTGGCCGATGCAGGACGCGAGCGCGGCCAGACCCGGCTGGCCGGCGCAGTGCTCTGGATCGTTGGCGCCGATGTCGATGGTGATCAGCAGCAGATGCCCCCGGTGGGCGCGCACGAACGCGACCGCGGCGGCGAGCTGCGAACCGCCGGGGTAGCGGCAGATGCCGCCGTGCATCATCGTCCGGGTGGTCTCTCCCGGACAGCCGAGCTGCACCAGCCTCAGCCCCGGATGGCCCCGGCGGAGCCGGGCGTACACCAGGTCCGGGTAGCCCTGCGTGGTCTCGACGCTGGTGCCGGCCGCGTCGGGCTGCACGCCCCGGGACAGCGAGTCGCCGAGCGCGAGGTAGTAGCTCGCCGCGGCGCGCTTCGCTGGTGCCGGGGCCGAGCATGCCGTGAACGCCGCCGCGGCCGCCAGGGCCAGGGCGGCCGCTACGGCGGCGCGCATGACTGTCATGACTCCAGGTACCTGGTACCTGATCGCGGCGAGGCAGTGGCCACCGCGGAGCCGGCCAGGTTCACCAGCACATGCTCAGCGTAAGTGGGGTTCCGCAGTGCGCTGCCCGGATCGCTCCCCGACGCGGTTGCCGGGCCCGGCTGGATCAGCTCGGGCATCGCGCAGCTGAAGCAGCAGCCAGCGCCGAAATGGCGACGTCGAGTACCGGCTGCGCCGCGAGGAATGGATCGCGCAGCCGCGTTAGCGCAGCGCGGCGAACATCGACTGCACGGCGGCGGCCGCCGTCTCGCTGCCCCCGCTGACCTCGAGGGCGAGCTCGCCGCCGTCGGCGCGGACCGACCAGGTCGCGAACGCGCAGCAGTCGCGTTCCAGCGCGGCCAGGGCTTCCAGTTCGTCGGCGACGCCCGGGCCGGAGTCGAACACGAGCCGCATGCCGCGCTCCGTACGCGACGCCCGCACCAGCGCGCGGGCGGCCAGGGAGCGCCAGCGCTCGGCGCGCCCGGCCAGGTCGTCCTGCCCGAGCGAGCACGCCACCGGTGGAGATTCGCTGTCCATATGCGCCTCAGGATACTGCCGGCGCGTCCGCGGGCTCGGGCGCCGGCCCCCGGGGACTCGCCAGAACGCCGAGCACCGCCCTGACTGCCTCCGTCACCGGCTGGATTGGCTCCTCGGGAGGCAGTTCCGGCGGGCCCGACGGTGGCACGCCGGCCTGCACGGCGGTCGCGA
>JASHQP010000160.1 GCA_030039095.1 Streptosporangiaceae bacterium | reverse complement strand
GGTCGGCCTGCCCCGGCGGCTCCCGGTGTCCTCGCTGGTGACGGTCGCCAGGGACCCCGCGGAGCTGGCCCAGCAGGTGCGGCGGCCCATGCCGCGGTCGCCGGCGCCGCTGGCACGCCGCGGCACCGAGTTCCACAGCTGGCTGGAGCAGCGGTACGGGCCGCAGCGGCTGCTCGGCCCCGGCGACCTGCTCGGCGCGGCCGACTCCGACCTGGAGCGAGACGAGGATCAGGACGTCGCCGACCTCAGGGAGCGGTTCGAGGCGGGCGAGTGGTCGGGCCGGTGGCCATGCGAGGTCGAGGTGCCGTTCGAGACGCTGATCGGCGACCGGCTGGTCCGCGGCCGGATCGACGCCGTCTTCGCCGACGCGCCGGGAGGCGGCTACGACGTCGTGGACTGGAAGACCGGGCGCCCGCCCGCCTCACCGGACGAGGAGCGCGCCGTGGCGGTGCAGCTCGCCGCCTACCGCCTGGCCTGGGCCGCCCTGGCCGGCGTGCCGGTCGACGAGGTGCGCGCGGCGTTCTACTACGTGCGCGAGGACACCACGGTCCGGCCCGCCGACCTGCTCGACGAGGCAGGCCTCGCCGCGCTGGTCGAGACCATCCCGGCCGCCTGACCCGAAGCCGCTGACTGGCCGTCCGATGATGAGTTCGCCCCGGTGTCCGATGGCGCCATCTTCCGGGAACCCTTCAGCTGGCCCCTGCCAGCCGCGGCCGCATCCAGGGATAAGGGTCAACAAGCGGCCGAAGGCGCTTACGGCTTTCGTCGCGTAGTGCCCGCAGCGGTTCGCCAGCGGAGAAGTGGCGTCCTCGGGTTTCACCTTGGGGGTCCAGCAGCCCTAGGTCCGCCAGGCGTCCCAGATCGCTTGGCGCGGCGACGCTGATCATTGCAGGGCGGTGGGTAGGATGCGCGTGCGCCGATGACAGGAGGCACCGTGCCAGAGCGACGGGTATCGATGACGGACGGGCTGGCCGAGCGCGTGGTGCGCCGGGCCATCGCCGCGCTGGCCAACTCCTACGGCCCGTCGCCCGCCCGGTCGGCCGCGGCGAAAGAGCTGCTCGTCCACGCCCTGGAGGGCGCCTCCGATCCCGCCGACGAGTCGGACGGCTACGCGGCGGCCGCCGCGCTCGCTGCCCTTGCGCACGGGATCGAGGCCGAGGCCGGGCGCGGGCTCGACTGGCTGTCCGTCGCCGCGCTGGAAGAGTGGGACTTCCACCACCCGGAGAGCCCCATCTGAGTGCGCTTCACCCGGCGAGGTGGCGCTCGACCGCCTCGACCTTGGAGTCGAGCGCGCCGGTCACGCCCGGGCGCAGGTCTGCCTTGAGCGACAGGCCCACCCGGGGTGCCTTCGCCGCCACCGCGTCCACCGCGCGCCTGACGACGTCCATGACCTCGTCCCAGTCGCCCTCGACCGTGGTGAACATGGCGTCGGTCCGGTTGGGCAGGCCGCTCTCGCGGACCACCCGCACCGCGTCCGCGACGTACTCGGCGACGTCTTCGCCGACGCCGATCGGCGTGACCGAGAACGCAACCAGCATCTGCTTTGCTCCCTTACGTTTTCGCTAGTCGCTGCCCGCGACGGCCTTCTCGAACCGGGTGAGCACGTCCCGGTCGCCCGTCAGGCCGACGGGCCCGAGCGCCGGCCGGCGCCACAGCCAAGGATCGAGATTCGCGGCGGCCCCGGTCACGTCCGCGTCGGCCTTGGTTCCCGGGTCGCCGTCCGAGGTGTGGATGTCTGGTTCGTCGTAGGAGGTGCCGTCGGGATCGGTGCCAGTGAACCGGCCGAGCGTCACCAGCCACGAGCCGCCGGTATCGGTGGCCTGAACCCGGACCGTCGCCCCAGGCTCTTCGGGCGTGAACGTGCCCCAGTCGGGCACCCCGCCGTACATGATCTTCAGCACCTCGTCGATCCCGTCGGCGGCCAGGGCCGGGTCCAGCGGGGTCTGGCTGGCACCGACGAGCTCGGCGTCGACCCGGTGGATCAGCGCCTCGTGTGCCTGGCGCCGGCGGATGAACGCCACGCTCTGGTCGTCCGACCACGTCCAGGCGGCCGACTCCGGCGGCCGTGCAGCCAGGATCTCCACGAGGTCGTGGCAGGCGCGGTCGAAGAAGTCCAGCAGGCCGGCCCGGTCCGGCGGGCGCGGCGGCTTGAGCTCCTCGGCCCGCGCGCCGGTCACGTCCTCGCGCACCACCGCGGCCCAGAACCACTGCACCTCGCCGAGGTGCCACAGCAGGTCATCAGCGGTCCAGCCGGGGCACGTCGGCACGGGTACGTCCGGTGCGGCACCGCGGATGGCCTCGGCGAAACGCGCCGACTCCCGGGTCAGCGCTGCGACGTAGTCCAGGTTCGAGTCCACCCGAGGCAGGTTACTGCGCCGTGCCGACAGCCGGGTCGGCGGATCACCGGCCGCTGGCGGCCGGGCAGGCGCCTCGGCCGGGGCGTTCAGCGGGCCCGCAGCACGAGCACGAGGGCGTCCAGGATGCGATGCCAGTCCAGTTCGTCGAGGCCTCGCTTCGGCTGGGGAACCGCAGCCATGGCGGTCAGCAGCCTGCGGCGGACCTCGGCCGGCGCGACCTTGTCTTCGGCGGCGAGCCGCCGAACCTCCTGCCGGAACCGGGCTCCCTCGGTGAAAGCAGCGAGCGACCCGGGCAGGGCAGGCTCGGGCGCCGCGCCGCCCGCATCCGCCAGGAGATCGCTCAGGGCGATGCCCAGCGTGTCGGCCAGCCTGTGCAGGGAGCCCAGGGTCGGGTTGCCGCGGCCGTTCTCGAGGTTGGCCACGTAAGGAACTGACAGGCCGGCCTGCATCGCCACTGAGGCAAGGGTGCGTCCCTGTGAGCTCCGGCGGGCACGGAGCCGCCGGCCGAGCTCCGCACGCAGTGCCTCCTCAGTCACGTGCCGTCCCGAGTTCTCTCAAGATAAATTCCTCTCTGATCCATATTCTGTCAGAATAATAGCCGGAAGGGGCGACGGCCATGGGCCAACCGGAGGGGGCGATGGCTGCGGGCCAACCGGAGGAGGGCAGGTGCTGCGGATCAACCGGAGGAGGGCGGGTGCTGCGGATCAACCGGAGGAGGGCAGGTGCTGCGGATCAGACGCGGCCTGATGCTGGCGCTCTCGATCAGGGAGTTCCGGCTGCTGTGGGCGGGCCAGGTACTGTCCAGCCTCGGCAGCTGGCTGCTGCTGATCGCTGTGCCCTACAAGTGTTCGAGCTGACCGGGTCGCCGGCGGCAACCGGCTTTGCGTTCGTGACCGAAAGCGTCCCGGCGGTGGTCATCGGCCCCATCGCTGGGGTAGCGGTCGACCGCTGGGATCGCCGCCGCATCATGCTGGCGGTGACCGTCGGCCAGGCTGGGTGCATCCTGCCGGTTGCCCTGGTTCACCAGCCCGGCCAGGTCGCGATCGTCTACCTTGCGCTCCTGGCCGAGAGCGCACTGGGCCAGTTCTACCTGCCCGCCGCCCCGGACCCGGTAATGGGGCGGACCTGCTCGATCTTCTTCGCCGTGGAGGGGGCGGCCGGGCTGGCCGGCACGGCGATCGGTGGTGTCCTCGCGGCGGTCGCCGGCTTCACCCCGGCCGTGGCCGCCGCCGCCGCAGCGATCGCGGGTGCCGCTCTCATATCGGCCCTGCCCGCTACGGACTTCGCCGTTGACGCAGCCACCTCGGTAGAGTCCAGATCAGGATCTTCGGCGTGGCGTGGTCCGCTGCCGGAAGTCATGAGGAGGGTGCATGGACGTTCGCGGGTACATCAACGAGAACGCGGCCGGTTTCTTCGATGCGCTCACGCAGTGGCTGGCCATTCCCTCGGTGTCCGCCGACCCGGGACACGGCGGTGACGTGCGCCGGTCGGCGCAATGGCTCGCCGAGCACTTCCGCCGGGTCGGCTTCCCGGTGGCCGAGGTATGGGAGACCGGCGCGGATGACAGCGGGCTGCCCGCCGTGTTCGCGCACTGGCCGGCCGCGGATCCGTCGGCCCCGGTCGTGCTCGTCTACGGCCACCACGATGTGCAGCCGGCCGAGCCGCTCGGCGAGTGGGACACTCCGCCGTTCGAGCCGGCGCAGCGGGACGGGCAGCTCTTCGCCCGCGGCGTCTCCGACGACAAGGGCCAGGTTCTCTTCCACGCCCTGGCCGTGCAGGCCAGCCTCGCGGTCGGCCAACGGGACGCGCCGCCGGTCACGCTCAAGCTGCTGGTCGAGGGCGAGGAGGAGTCCGGGTCGGCGAACTTCGCCCAGCTGCTCGAGGCCCGGCGCGACCGGCTCGCCTGCGACGTGATCGTCATCAGCGACGCCACGATGTGGGCCGCCGACGTGCCGTCGATGACGGTGGGCATGCGCGGCTGCGCCTCGGCCGACATCGACCTGCGGGGGCCCGAGCGTGACCTGCACTCGGGATCGTTCGGCGGCGCTGTGCCGAACCCGCTGCACGCCATGGCCGGCCTGCTCGCGGGCCTGCACGACGGTGACGGCCGGGTCACCCTGCCCGGGTTCTACGACGCGGTGGTTCCGGTGTCGGCGGCCGAGCGGGAGATGTTCGCCCGGCTGCCGTTCGATGAGCAGGCGTGGCTCGACGAGGCCGGTCACAGCCGCGCCGCGGCGGGCGAGGCAGGGTACAGCACGCTGGAGCGGATCTGGGCGCGGCCGACCGCCGAGGTCAACGGGATGTGGGGCGGCCACACCGGGCCCGGAGGCAAGACCATCATTCCCAGCGAGGCTCACGCGAAGGTCACGTTCCGGCTGGTCGCCAACCAGGAGCCGGCCGATGTCGGCGAGGCGCTCCGCGAGTACGTGACGCAGAACACGCCACCGGGCATCGAGGCCACCGTCACGATCACCGAGCCAGGAACCCGTCCCTGCTTCTCGCCGGTCGACCATCCCGCGGTGGCGGCTGGCAGGCGGGCCATGAGCGCCGCGTTCGGGCAAGACGTCCTGTTCACCCGCGAGGGCGGCAGCGGGCCGGAAGCGGATCTTGCATCGATCCTGGGCGCGCCGCTGGTCTTCCTCGGTGTGACCGTGGACTCCGACCGCATCCACGCGCCGAACGAGAGGGCCGAGATGGCGCTGCTGCTGAAGGGTGCCGAGGCTGCGGCATACCTGTGGGACGAGCTCGCCGCGGCGGCCGATGACCTCGCGGCAGCGCGGTGAGCGCCGGGCCGGGAAGCGGCGGCCTGCCCGACCTCGCCCTGTCCCGGGGCGAGGTGGACCGGGCGGTAGCGCGGCGCAGCGATACCGAATGGCTCGCGCAGGCGTGGGCCGACCCCCGGACCCGGGTCCTCGCCGTCGACGCGGGACGCGCGCTGGTCCGTTCCGGCGGCGGCAGCGATGAGCTTGTCTTCGTGCCTTCGGCTCAGGCACCGGACGGCGTGAGGTTCCTGCTGGGGATCGACGCCGGCGGCGTCGTCTACTTCGGCGTGGCCGGGCCGCTGCCGCGCGCGGACTCGGTGCAGGTTCCCGGCTCGGAGGTCCGCTCGGCAACCCTGCGGGAGGTGGGCCCGCAGCTGTCCGACCGCGACGTCGGTCTGATGACCCACGCCGTGGCCCTGGGCAACTGGCACGCGGTGCACGGGCACTGCCCGCGGTGCGGGGCGGTCACCGAACCCGAGCTGGCCGGGCACGCGCGGCGGTGCGTGGCCGACGGAAGCGAGCACTTCCCGCGGCTGGATCCGGCGGTGATCATGCTGGTGACCGACCCCGAGGACCGGTGCCTGCTGGCCAGGAACGCGATGTGGCCCGAGAAGCGCGTGTCGATCCTGGCCGGCTTCGTCGAGCCCGGGGAGTCCGCGGAGCAGGCGGTCGCGCGCGAGGTGCACGAGGAGACCGGCATCACCGTCGGCGACGTGCACTACGTGGGCAGCCAGCCCTGGCCGATGCCGCACAGCCTGATGCTCGGCTTCCGTGCCAGCGCCACCGGCAGCCTGGAGATCAGGGTCGACGCGGAGGAGATCCTCGAGGCGCACTGGTTCAGCCGGGACGAGCTGCGCGCGGCGGTCGCCTCCGGCGAGATCCGGCTGCCGCCTCCGCCGTCGATCGCGCACCGGATCATCGCGTCCTGGTACGGCAGCCCCATCGGCGGCAACTGGTAGGACACGGCCCGGGGCCGGCTGATATTGGCGTTTTTGCGGCCATATCTCGTGCCGCGGCAGGCCCTTGGCGCTAGCATTGCTGTTGCTTTACTTCACTATTGCCAGCCCAACACCATGAGTGTGCTGGTGCGCCACCATCGGGTCAGGTGTCAGGTTGACATCGCGCGATTCCTCGAGCCGGGTTCCGGCCGGACGGGGACGAGGGGTACCAGGTACCCGCCGTCCCCGCGTCTACGTGCACATCGGCGAGCCCAAGACGGGCACGACGTTCCTGCAACGCGCCGTGTGGGGCAACCGCGCCCGGCTCGCGGGCCAGGGTGTGCTGCTTCCTGGCTACAAGCGGCAGGATCATTCCCGGGCAAGCCGGGATCTGCGCGAGGCCGAGCGACCCGACAACGATCCGGCCGATCCGTGGATTGGCGAGTGGGACGTCCTGGTGGGCCAGGCGCTGCAGGCTCCGCGGGCGGCCGTCATCTCGGATGAAGTGCTGGCGGCGTGCACCCCGGAGCAGGCCGATCGCGCCGTCCGGTCGCTGCTCTCGGCCGAGGTGCACGTCATACTTGCCGTGCGCGACTTCGCGACCCTTCTGCCGGCGGAATGGCAGGAGACCGTCAAGACCCGCGGCACCGAGGGCTGGGAGGAATGGCTCGCCACGGTGATCGATGTCGAGTCGGTTGCGGCCGACCGGCACCTGTCGCGGTTCTGGTCGTTCCACGACACCCTGGCCATTCTGGACATGTGGTCGCGGCATATACCGCCGGACCAGGTCCACGTGATCACCGTGCCGCGCCACGGCGGGAACGACGAGCTCTGGACGCGGTTCGCGTCCGTCATTGGCGTCGATCCCGGAAGCGTCGAGCTGACCGGGATCCGCACGAACTCCTCGCTCGGGCTCGGCGAGACCGAGTTCCTCCGGCTGCTGAACGCGGAACTGCCCGAGGACCTGCCCTACTGGTTCTACACCCGGTACGTCAAGCACCTCCTGGCGCACAACGTCCTCGACGCCCGCGCGCGCCAGGAGCGGCTCGTCCTGCCACCCGACCGGGAGGCCTGGGCCATGCAGCAGTCGGAAAGCGTGGTAGCGGGCTTGCGCGAGTCGAAGTTCCACATCGTCGGCGATCTGGGCGAGCTGCTGACCCGGCCGCCGGCCGGGCGCTACCTGAGTCCCGCCGACCAGCCTGCCGAGCGCGTTCTCGGCGCCGCCGTGGCCGTCGCTGCCTCCCTGGTGGACCAGATGTACCGGGAGAAGTACCCAGCCCGAGGGCAGCGGAAGGAACGCCGGAGCCTGCGGCGGAAGGCCAGCGAGCTCGAGTGGACGATGCTGAACGGGCCCTGGGCAAAGCGGGTCCTGCGCAGCGCGAGTCACATCCCGGCGGTGCGGCGGCTGCGGGTCGCCATCTGGCGCCTGCTCATGCATCCGGCACGCGTTCCCGGCCAGATCCAGGCCAGCCACGCCAGCCAGGACGACGTGGCTGACGGCGACTGACGCCTGCCGCATGGTCAGGCTCTGGTCAGGGACTCACCAAGTTTCGGTCAAGGTCCGTGGGTAAGTTCAGCTCCCATGCCGACAGCGCCCGCCGAGGACCAGGGGACCGCGGCCGCGGCCGCCCCAGCCCAAAATCACCAGCTCGCGCCGGCCCG
>JASHQP010000159.1 GCA_030039095.1 Streptosporangiaceae bacterium | reverse complement strand
GCTGGCCGCTGCCGCGCTGGCCGCTGCCGCGCTGGCCGCTGCCGCGGGCGTGAATGTACCAGAAGACGGGGTGTAGGCCGTCAATCGGTACACCCATCGCTGCGTGGCAGGCGCTGGGGCGTGGCAGGCGCTGTGGCGAGGCGGTTCGGGGCGGGGTCAGCGGGTGACTTGCCCGGACACGCGAACGGCGCCCCTTCTGGGGCGCCGCCGCCTGTCCCGTCAAACCCGAGTTACCAAGCGTGCACCTTTCTCTGCCGGGGCAGGTCCGTCAGCGACCTGCCACAGCACGCCTCCCGCGGCTGGTCGCGCGTGGGTACACCGGGTTTGGCGTGACCGGACGCTCGTCCGTCACTTCTTTCTACGACGGATCGGCGAGCTTGTGAACCCCTGCGTGTAATGGATTCGTTATATTGATACGAGCGCGTGTTCACATCGCTGACCAGGTAAATTAGCGGATCGACGCGCTCGCGGGCAGGGTCGGGGCGCGATCGCCCAAGTCTGCGGGCGAGGTGGCATCGAACGCGAGCACGGGCCACTGCCGCTCTCTGGCCGCCTTCCGCAGCGCCCGGTCGGGGTTCACCGCCCGCGGGTGGCCCACGGCCTCGAGCATCGGCAGGTCGGTAATCGAGTCGCTGTACGCGTAGCAGTCCCGGAGGCGGTACCCGCGCCTGACCGCAAGCTCCCGTATCCGGTGCGCCTTGGCCTCGCCGTAGGCCCAGAATTCCATCTCGCCCGTGTAGCACCCGTCGGCGACCTCCATCCGGGTCGCGATGACGTCAGAGGCGCCAAGCCGGTCCCCGATCGGGCCCACCATCTCCATGCCAGAGCTGGAGACGATGATGACGTCCTGCCCGGCGCTGCCGTGCGCGGCGATCAGCCGCCAGGCCTCGGTGTACACAAGTGGCAGGATAGTTTCGTCCAGGTTTCTGCGAACGATTTCGCTCACGCGGTCCGCCGACCAGCCCCGGCACAGGTCGCCGACCTGCTCGCGGATGCGCTCCATCCGGTTGTGATCGGCGCCGACGACCCGGAAGACAAGCTGGGCAAAAACGGTCCGAAGTGCATCACCCCGGCTGATCAGGCCCTGTTTGTAGAACGAGGGACCGAACGCCAGGGTGCTCGACCGCGAGATGATGGTCTTGTCGAGGTCAAAGAAAGCTGCCGTAATTGTGCGATCGCTCTCGACGGGGCTGCCCACAATCCGGCAGCATAGGGGAGTGCAACGAGTTCTAAGTTGCGTACGCATGACTGGCTGGTAACAGGTGGGCATGATCGGCCGGCAACGCGTATGCATGACCGGCTGGTAACTTCGGCTCACCCCGCGTAGGCTTTAATGGGTGACGGAACCGGCTCTGCCCCCCCGGGGCCGGACCGCACGGTGACCCCCGCTCTCCCCCCCGGCGGGGGTCACCTCTTTTTCCGGGCCAGGCATGCCAGGGCGTGACGCATGTGCGTGCAATCGCTTGCGGCGTCGGTAGCAAACAGGCACGAGCCGCCGGTATGCCGCATGTGCGGCAGGGAAGGGTCCGGGGGTCATCCCCCGGGCAGCAACATCTCCAGCAGCGCTACCGCGCCGTCCTTGGACAGCGGCTCATTCCCGTTGCCGCACTTGGGCGACTGGATGCACGAGGGGCATCCTGCGGCGCACTCGCAGGACGCAATTGCCTGGACGGTTGCGCCCAGCCAGTCCTGGGCTGCGCGGAAACCGCGCTCGGCAAAGCCGGCGCCCCCGTGGTGCCCGTCGTAGACAAAGACCGTCAGCCGGCCGGTTGCCGGGTGCATTTCGTAGGAGACGCCGCCGACATCCCAGCGATCGCACGCGGCCACCAGGGGCAGCAGGCCGATGGAGGCGTGCTCGGCTGCGTGCGCGGCGCCGGCCAGATCCACCCCCGCGCTCGCGAGCCCGGCCCGCTGCTCGGGTGAGATCGTCCACCACACGGCCCGGGTGCGCAGGGTCCGCGGCGGCAGGTCGAGCGGCAGTACGCCGATCGGCTGGCCGGTGTCGACCCGCCGCCGGGCGAACGAGACCACCTGCCGGGTGACCAGCACGTCTCCGAAACCCACCTCGGCCGGGCCCCAGTCGGCCCGGCGCGTGGTCGCCGCCACCTCGATCACGGTCTGCTCACGCGCCGAGGTGGTGTAGCCCGGGTCGCAGGGCTGGACGAGCGCCACGCCCTCGGCCAGGTCCAGCCGGGTGACCAGGTACATCTCGCCCTGGTGCGGGTACACAGCCCCGGCATGCGCCTGCACGTGCGCGGACGGCTCGTCGATCGTCCCGACCAGCCGGCCGGTCGACTCCTCGACGATGCGCACCGGCGGGCCGCCGGTGCCGCGCAGTCCGCCGGCGGCGGCCCGCCCGTGCCGGGTCCAGTGCCACCTGGCGCCCTCCCCGCTCTCCCGCTGGCGCAGCATGCCGCGGCGGGTCAGGTCCGCGGTCACCTCGGCCGCCGCGGGGCCGAAAAGGGCTACGTCCGCTTCGGTCAGCGGCAGCTCGGCGGCTGCCGCGCACAGGTGCGGCGCCAGCACGTACGGGTTGCCCGGATCCAGGACGGTCGCCTCGACCGGGCGGTTCAGCAGCGCGTCGGGGTGGTGCACCAGGTAGGTGTCCAGCGGGTCGTCGCGGGCGATCAGGACCGCAACGGCGCCGCGGCCGCTCCGCCCCGCGCGGCCTGCCTGCTGCCACAGCGCGGCCCTGGTCCCCGGCCAGCCGGCGATCAGCACCGCGTCGAGCCCGCCGATGTTCACGCCCAGCTCGAGCGCCGTGGTCGTGGCCAGGCCGGTGATCCGGCCGGACAGCAGCCCTTCCTCGAGCGCGCGGCGCTCCTCGGGCAGGTAGCCGGCCCGGTACGCGGCCACGCACGGGGCCAGGTCCTGCGCCCCGGCCTCGGTCAGGTTCCGCTTGGCGCCCTGCGCCACGGCCTCGGCACCGCGCCGGGACCGCACGAACACTAGCGCGGG
>JASHQP010000158.1 GCA_030039095.1 Streptosporangiaceae bacterium | reverse complement strand
ATGGAGGTTTGCCTTTCGCTCGTTGTGACGGGTCGCTCTGCTACATGCCCATGCCGCCGTCGACGGGCAGGCCGGCACCGGTGATGAACCGGGCACCGTCGGAGGCGAGGAACACCACCGCGTCGGCCATGTCGGCCACCTCGCCGAGCCGCCCGGCCGGGGTCAGCCCGACCACCGCCGCGACCGCTTCCTGCGCGCTCGGGAACAGGCCCACGTCCGCCATGTCCTGGGCGAGCTGGTTGCCCATCTCCGTGGGCACCAGGCCGGGATAGACGGTGTTCACCCGCACCCCGTAGCCGAGCTTGCCCGATTCCATCGCGGCCACCCGGGTCAGCCGGTCCACCGCCGACTTCGTGGCCGAGTACACGGCTATGCCGGGGAAGGCGATCGTGGCCGCCACCGATGCGACGTTGACGATCGCGCCGCCCTGGCCGGCCGGGCCGCCGGGGCGCATCGCCCGGAAGCCGTGCTTGATGCCCAGCGCCGTGCCGAGCACGTTCACCTCGAGCATCCGGCGGGCGTCCTCGGCGTCCAGATCCGCCAGCAGGCTGGTTATCTCGACCCCGGCGTTGTTGATGAGGATGTCCAGGCCGCCGAGGTGGCTGACCGCCTCCGGCACGGCCCGTTCCCAGCTCTCGTCCGAGGTGACATCCAGCGGCACGAAGTCGGCGGCGGCTCCGGACGCCCGCAGCGCATCGGCGCATTCCTTGCCCAGATCCTCCCGGATGTCGCCAACGACCACGGCCGCGCCGGCGCGGGCAAGCGCCTGCGCCATTCCTTCGCCGAGCCCGCGGGCCCCGCCCGTCACCAGTGCCTTGCGCCCGGCCAGGTCGTACACGCTCATCGGGAACCTCTTTCCGCGGCTTCGCCGCCGCTGGCAAACCGGCATGTGACGTGCCTCATAGCCTTGCCCGCCATCTTGACGACTGTCAAGGGATTGTTTGACGATCGTCCAGAGAAGTCTGGCCAGTCGTCAAGGTCAGCGAGCCGGGCGTGATTGGGCCCGGCTGGTAGCTTGAGGCGACGGCCCAGCAACGATCGGACCCTGACATTGACCGAGGTAGCGGAGCGGAACCGGGACCGCGTCGCGCGCCGGCAGGTGGACAAGTTCGCCGAGCGGCGGGCACAGCTTGCCGCGGCGGCGCTGCAGACCCTGGCCGAGCTGGGCTATGCGCGCACCAGCCTGCGCGACATCGCGCAGAACTCCGAGTTCTCCCACGGGGTCCTGCACTACTACTTCAGCGACAAATTCGAGCTGATCACGTACTGCGTGCGGCAGTACAAGGCGGAATGCGTGAAACGCTACGACAGCATCGTCGCCACGGCCGGATCCGCGGCCGAACTCCAGCGCGGGTTCGGTGCCGCGATGGCGGCCACGCTGCGCGAAGACGCGCGGCTGCACCGGCTCTGGTACGACCTGCGGAACCAGAGCCTGTTCGACGAGGCGTTCCGCACCGACGTGCAGGAAATCGACCAGAGCCTCGAGCGGATGATCTGGCGCATCCTCACGAAGTTCGCCGACCTCTCCGGGACGCCGCTCGCCGTGACCTCGCCCGTCGCCTACGCCATGTTCGACGGGCTGTTCCAGCACGCGCTCATCAGCCACCTGGCGGGCAGCACCAGCGCCGCCCCGGATCTCGATGAGAACGTGCAGCGCGTACTGGACTCGGCGATCGCCCGCGGCTGACCACGCCACGCTGGCGTGCAGCCGGAACATGCCGCCATTGAGCGGATCATTGGCCCACCCTGACCAGAAGGGCAGGAATACGCCCTCTTGACATCGATTAGACGTACCGGTAAAACTTCTGGACGAACGGCTGTGCGCATTGCGAACATCCGGAGAGCTGTGACTTGCGGGACGGCAAAGACCTGATGCCGCACCATTAGCAGATCGTTGCCAGCCATCAGATCGCTCCGGCTCACGCCATATCGGCCGTATCCAGCGGAGAGCGTCCCGCCAGATCCGGCAAAGGGGCACACGCAATGCATTCGGCCAGGCGCCAGAGCAGGCTGGTCACAGGCTCGCTGACCAGTCAGAGGACAAGGAGCTGGTGACATGCGGATGCAACTCGGAAAGCTGGCACAACATCGGCGGGTAGCTGGCCTGGCCATCGCGCTGTTCTTGTTAGTGGCCGTGGGAGTGTCGGCCGGCGTGGCCCAGGCTGGCACCTCGGCTCAGAGCCGTGCTGCCACGGGGCGGGTCCTCGAGGACAACAGGGTGGTTTCGAGCGTCGCGGCCGGGACGGTGATCACGCCGGTCGAGTCGTGCGCCGCTCTCGGGCAGGCCGACTTCAGCACCATTCCCGGCGCATCGACAACCATCGCGTCCGCGACTCCTGTCTCAGCGAGCAGCAACACGCTGGGTGACTACGCCGGATGCGAGGTCAACGGCCTGATCGCGCCGCAGATCCAGTTCCAGCTCATGCTGCCGACACAGAACTACCAGGGCAAGTACCTGCAGCTCGGCTGCGGGGGCTACTGCGGAACTGACACATTGGGCACTCCGGCTGCCAGCTATGGCTGCGTGCCGGTGACCACCGGCCAGTTCGCCGAGGCGACGGACAATGAAGGCCACTCGGGCACCGCCTTCAGCGGGGCCTTCGCCGCGGACCTGAATTTGCGCGTGGACTTCGGTTACGCCTCCGAGCACGCGCTGGCTGTTGCCGCCAAGGCGATCATCGCGGCCTTCTACGGCCAGCGGCCGGCCGAGTCGTACTACGACGGCTGCTCGCAGGGCGGCCACGAAGCACTGCTGGAAGCGCAGCGCTACCCGGCCGACTTCAACGGCATCATCGCCGGGGCCCCGGCCTCGATCCTCACCCCGCTCAACATCTTCTACCAGGCCTGGAACACGCTCGCCAACACCGGGCCCGGCGGTCAGCCAATCCTGACCGCGGCCGACCTGGCCCCGCTGCATGCGGCGGTGCTGAAGGCCTGCGGCACCGCCCAGGACGGCACCGAAGGCGGGCTGCTCGCCGATCCGTTCGCCTGCCACTGGAAGCCGCAAACCATCCAGTGCGCGCCGGGACAGACGTCCACCACGGCGAACTTCTGCCTGACCGCGGCGCAGGTGACCACCGTCAACGAACTCTACGACGGACCGACGAGCAGCAGCGGCCAGCTGCTCTACCCGGGCTGGGAACTGCGTGGCTCAGAAGACAACTGGACGCCGTGGATCGTCCCGGCGAGCGGGCCCGAATCCAATTCGATCGACTGGGGCATCGCCACCCAGACCATCAAGTACCTGATGGGCAACGGCGCCAGCCCGGATCTGACCATCAACAACATCCAGTTCACCACCGCGTACTTCGACAAGCTGATGAGCCAGACCGCGGGCATCTACGACGCGACCGACCCCGACCTCACGGCTTTCCGGGACGACGGCGGGAAGCTGATCCTGTGGCAGGGACTGGCCGACCCGGCGATCTCCCCGGTGGGCACCATCGCCTACTACCAGGCGGTAGAGAATCGCATGGGCGGCCCGTCGGCAACGCAGCAATTCGCGCGGCTGTTCATGCTGCCGGGCGTCAGCCACTGCGGTGGCGGGGACGGCCCCGATTCCTTCAACGGCCTTGGTGCACTGGTGAAGTGGGTGGAGAATGGGCAAGCCCCCACCAGCCTCGTCACCAGCAAGGTCGTCAACGGCACGGTTACCGAGACCCGGCCGGTGTATCAGTATCCGCTGATCGCCGCGGACACCACCGGAGGCCCCATCACCGAGGCATCGAGCTACACGCCGCAGCAGCCTCCGGTGTACTTCAACGCCAACGTCAAGTGGGCGGGCACCTTCAGCTCCGGCTACGAGCAGGTCTGCGGCTGGGCCGACGGCGCGTGGGTCTGCCGGCCGGGCAAGGCCGGTCCTCCCTAGCCGGGTGCCCGAGATGGCGCGGTTCATACACCTGAACGGCCCGCCCGGCATAGGGAAATCGGTGGTAGCGAGCGCCTTCGCTGACCGGCATCCCGGTGTCCTCAACCTCGACATCGACCGGGTGACCGCCCTGATCGGCGGCTCTAGGGACAGGTTCTCGGAGTCGTTCGAGGCCGGGGTGCTCCTGGCGACAGCGATGGCGCGGGCCCATCTCGCCAGCGGCCACGACGTGATCATGCCGCAAATGATGACGAACGTGAACCACGAGGAAATCGCAGTCTTCGAGTCTGCCGCGGCAGCGGCCAGGGCCGAGTACTGCCAGATACTGCTGATAGCGAGTGTCGAGTCGACGGTCGACCGCTGCATGGAGCGGGCCAAGGCCCCTGATCGGCGCCAGCATGCCGTCAGCAAGGTCATAGAAGACAACGGCGGCCCGGACTTCGTCCGGAAGCTCCATGCACAGGTGACTGAGTTTTCAGCTTGCCGACAGCCGCACGCGGTTATCGACTGCGAGCTGCTCACGGCCGAGCAGACCTGCCAGGCCGTCGAAGCTGCACTACCGCCGTGAACGGCCAGTGACTAGGTCACGGGAGGCGATATTCGGCAGGGCCGTCACCGCCTCGTATCATGGTTGTCAGGACAGCACGCTCCTCGCTCACGGAAACGACAGGAAGTGTTCCAAAGAGCCAATGGCCAGGTGGCCTCTGAGCCTTCGCTGGGACCACATCTATATGCCATACCCTCTTTCTTACTGACCGGAAGAATATAGGGCTGAAGAACAGCATTCCGGTCGATTAGCCAAGCCCCAGCTGAACCACCACTTTGCCACGTGAATCATGTGCAGTTGCCCCGCCGCACAGCCCGGCCTGGCGGGTCGTGCTGGGTGTGCCGGGGAACCCGGCGGGGTATCCCGCGGTGGGGGGAGCTTGGTTAGTCAACCCTAATAACTACGAACCGTAGTAATACCTCATGGAGAGTTGCGGCGGGCCCGGCGCTTGCGGGGAGGCGGTGACGGCCGGAGGAACAGGCTGAGGGGGGCAGCGACGATGCAGAAGAGTCGCCCGGTGGGTCCGGGCGGGAAT
>JASHQP010000157.1 GCA_030039095.1 Streptosporangiaceae bacterium | reverse complement strand
CGCGCCAGCCGCGCCAGCCGCGCCAGCCGCGCCAGCCGCGCCAGCGCCGGAGCCGGTCACCTCGCCTCCGCGGCGGGTAGAACAAACGTTAGTCTTCCGGAAACTGTGACCTCGCTCCTGCCTTGGGTGGATTGAGCCAGCATAACGCGACGGCCTACGCCCGCTCGGGCGCATCACCCCCGGCCAGATGCTGGCGGAACCAGTCGAGGATCAGCTCTGCCCGCGTGATCCGGTGCCGCGGCGATCCGGACCGGGACAGCTCGTGGTTCTCGCCGGGGAAGCGGTACATGACCGGATCACGGCCGAGCAATCGCAGCGCGACGAACAGCTCCTCGGCCTGGCTTATCGGACAGCGCAGGTCGTCTTCTGAATGCAGGATGAGCAACGGAGTGGTCATGTCGCGCACGTAGCTGACCGGCGACTGACGCAGGTAAGCGTCCGGGTCGGTGAGGTGGTCGGGGCCCACGTAGCTGCGGATGTACCCGGCGATGTCCGCGGTGTACTCCATCGTGAGCAGGTTGTTGCAGGCACGCTCCGAGCAGGCGGCGCGGAACCGGTCCGTGTGCCCGATCGCCCACGACGTCATGAACCCGCCGTAAGAGCCGCCGAGGATGCCCAGGCGGTCCGGGTCGATCCAGCCGAACCGCTCACACGCGGTGTCCACGCACGCCATCACGTCCTCGAAGTCCACGCTGCCCCAGCCGGTCCCGGGATCATTAGCGCACTCCGGCCCGCGGATGGCCCTCCCCCACTGCTCGCCGTACCCGGCGCTGCCCCGGGGGTTGCAGTAGAGGACCCCGAACCCGGCGGCGGACTGCAGCTGGAATTCGTCCATGAACCGGTTGCCGTACTGGGTGAACGGGCCGCCGTGCACGTTGAGCAGCACCGGGTAGCGCGTCCCGGGCTGCGTCCCGGCCGGCGCCATGGCCCAGCACTCCACCTCGCTGCCGTCCGCCGACCTGGCCACGAAGCGCTCCGGGGATGCCAGCCGGAACGCGTCGCCGAGCGGCTTGGTGAGCCAGGTCAGCTGCTGCTCCGCGCCGGCGGCCGCGGTGCCGTCCGCGGGCAGCCCGGCCACGGCCAGCTCGCCGGTGCACACCGGGGTGCCCGTGATGAACGCGAGCGTGCCGCCCGCCCAGTCCCACTCGCTGATCCACCGGTCCCCGCCGGCGATGAGCGCGGGCGATCCGGTGCCGTCGGATGGCGACCGGTAGACGTGCACGTTGCCGTGGTCCTCGGCGACGTACAGCACGCTTTCGCCGACCCACAGCGGGGGCTGCGTGATGCCGAGCGGCAGGCAGTTCCGGTCCAGGCCGGCCGTGAGCACCTGCTCCTTGCCCGAGGCGACATCGACGACCGCGACCTGCCGGTTACGCGAGCTCTCCAGCGGCGTCGGGTTGACGTAACACGCCAGCCGGTCGCCACCCGGCGACCACGCGGGCAGCGAGTACGCCGGACCGCCGCTGGTGACGCGTTCCGGCTCGTGACTGCCATCTGCGGGAACGACCCAGAGATCGACGGCCAGGTCCAGATCCCAGTCAGCGTTCCGCCCGGACGCGAACGCCAGCGAGCGGGAGTCGGGTGACCACGCCAGCCCGGCCGCGTCGAACGGTCCCGGGGTGACGGATCGCGGCGGCGCCGAGCCGTCCGCGGCGACGACGTAGACGCGGCTGGGCCGGTCGGCCGTCCAGCCGACCGCGTTGAACCGGTACAGCACGCGGGTGATCCGGCGCGGCGGGATGTCCTGGTCGCGGCGCTTCTCGCCGGCGGAACCGTAGTGCTCCGGATCCGGGTCCCGGGCGGTGAACGCCAGTGCGCTGCCGTCCGGGGACCACTCCAGCTCGGTGACCGGGGCGTCGGCCGAGCACACGGTCAGCCGCTCCCCGCCGCCGCTCACCGGCAGCACGCATATCTGCGACCGGCCGTCATCGACGGTGACCGCGAAGGCCAGGCGCTGGCCATCGGGCGACCACCGCGGCAGCACCTCCGACCCCGGCCCGGTGAACGGCCGCGGGCCACCGCCGTCCGCGCTGGCAGGGCTCAGCCAGATCCGGCGCGTGTACCGGTTCGCCTCCACGTCGGGGTCGGCCACGGTGAACGCCACGGTGGCCCCGTCCGGTGACACCCGCGGATTGCCAAGCTGCCGCAGCCTCGCGATGTCGGCCGGGATCATGCAGCCCGAGGAATCGGTGACCTCGTTCACTGCTGGTTTCCTGTCACGCTGGCGGCGGCGAGCCGGCGCTGGGCCAGCCCGGCGTACAGCGCGGCTCCCGCGCTGAGCACCCCGTCGTCGAACGTCGCGTACTGCGAGTGGTTGTACGGAGCGGCCAGGTAGTCGGTACCGGGTGGCGTCGCGCCCAGGAACAGCATCGCCCCGGGCACCTGCGCAATCACCCGGGAGAAGTCCTCCGCGCCGGTCACCGGCCTGGCCATCGGGGCGAACGCTTCGCCGCCGAACAGCGCGCCCACGGTGTCGGCCGCGAACGCTGCCTCCGCCTCGTCGTTGACCGTCACCGGATATTCCTGGCTGTAGACGGCGTCCACCTCCAGGCCGTGCGCGGCCGCGATGCCCTCGCACACCCGGACGGTCTCCCGCGCGACCTTGTCCCGGACCTCCTGATTGAACGTGCGGACGGTGGCGTCAAACGCCGCCGTCTCCGGGATCACGTTGCGCCGCACGCCCGCGTGGAACGAGCCCACGGTGAGCACGGCAGGCTCCAGCGGGTCCACGCGGCGCGTCATGTACGTCTGCAAGGCCAGGGCCATCTCACAGGCCGCCATCACCGGGTCCCTGGCCAGGTGCGGCGCCGAGCCGTGTCCGCCCGTCCCGCGCACCGTGACGCCGAGGGCGTCGGACGCGGCGAGCATCGGGCCCGGCTTGGTGGCGAACGTGCCGTGCGGCCAGCCAGCCGACATCACATGCAGCGCGTACGCGGCGACCGGGCGCTCCCCCGCCGCGTCCAGCACCCCCTCCGCGATCATGTGACCGGCGCCGTCGCACGCCTCCTCACCCGGCTGGAACATGAACACGACGCTGCCGGGCAGCTCGCCGCGAGCCTGCGCCAGCAGGTGCGCGGCGCCCACGAGCATCGCGGTGTGCAGATCATGCCCGCACGCGTGCATCGCGTCATCGGTCCGCGACCGGTACGGCACACCCGTCTTCTCCTCGATCTGCAGCGCATCCATGTCCCCGCGCAGCAGCACCACCGGCCCCGGACGTCCGCCACGCAGCACCCCCGTCACCGAACTCAGCGACTCCCCCGTGGTGATCTCCAGCGGGAGATCGCTGAGCGCGCCGAGCACCCGCTGCTGCGTACCCGGCAACTGCAGGCCCACCTCCGGCTCACGATGCAGCGCGTGCCGCAGTTCGCCCAGATCGCCGCCCAGCGAGTCAGCCCTCTCCGTCAGATCCTTCGTCACACCGATGCCCCATCTGCCGTCTTCGTTGCGGAATCCGCCTGTCTCCTAGATCATCCGCCAGATGACCCGGGCTGGCCAGCGCCGCTGCCAGCACGGACGCTGGCGACGCGGCCGCGCCGCAATCCCGGGCAGCGGGGAATGGCGACGGAATTGACACGGCCATTGGCCGCCGGTGCGCCGCGATCCCGTCCTGAGATTGACATGGCGCGTTCATCCCAAAGCGGCCTCATACCCGCACACTTAGCACTTGTGTGCGATGGCGATATGTCGCACACGATTGGCGCCGCCCGCGGCCACCCCCTGCACCAGGAGGACGGAGAAGCATGACCCCCTCAGACAGCCCACGTGAGCACGCCCACGGCGCAACTGAGTCAGTGTGGCAGCCCGGCCAGCCGGTCGTGCCCGGCGTCAGCCGGCGCCGGTTCCTGCAGTACACGGCGCTCGGCAGCGCGGCCGCCGCGGCCGGAGCCCTCGGCGCCAGCGGGCCGGCAGCCGCCAGCACGGCCCGCGGCTCGGCGGCGGCCAGGACGCTGCCCAAGGGCTGGAGCGGGACCATCGCCGACGTCAAGCACGTCGTGATCCTCATGCAGGAGAACCGGTCCTTCGACCATTACTTCGGGACGCTGCGCGGAGTCCGGGGATTCGGCGACAAGCAGGCGCTGACCTGGCAGAACGGGAACAAGATCTGGCAGCAGCCGGACGCGGCGCGCACCGACCTCGGGTATCTCCTCCCGTACAACCTCACCGACCAGGTCGACGGCGACCTGGACCACAGCTGGGACGGCGACCACGAGGCCCGCAACGGCGGGCTGTGGAACAGCTGGGTCCCGGCCAAGACCGAAGAGACGATGGGCTACTTCACCCGCGACGAGATCCCGTTCCAGTACGCGGTCGCCGACGCCTTCACGATCTGCGACGGCTAC
>JASHQP010000156.1 GCA_030039095.1 Streptosporangiaceae bacterium | reverse complement strand
GTGCGCACGCTGATCCGCAGGTCGAAGGCGTGACGAAGCTCGATGAGCGCCGCCTCGGGGTTCGGGCACTGCTCGGCCGTGACGCCGGGATGCGTGCCCACCGCGCCGGAGAGGATCACGTCGGCGTCCCGGCACGCGGCGACCGTCTCGGCGGGCAGGATCGAGCCGGTCTGCATCCACCCGGTGGTCCCGTACGGCCACGGCCCGGTCAGGCGGACCGGCGCGCCGTCGCGTTCCAGCTGGCGCAGCAACGCCACCGGGCCCTCCAGGACCTCGGCCCCGATTCCGTCCCCGGGCAGCAGCGCGATCGTACTCACGGGCGCACCTCCGGCACGACGCTCACGGGCGCACCTCCGGCACGACGCTCACGCGGTACCCCCCTCTCATGGCAGCAGCAGCTCTCGGGTCTGGGTGGTCATGATCGCCTCGGCGCGGGCCGGGCCGACGCGGCGTTCCAGCGCGTGCAGCCACGGCGCGACCGCCACCGCTGGCGGGTCATGCTGCGCGTGACCCAGGTCGCCGCCGAACGCCAGCAGCGACCCTGGATAGGCATCGGCGAGACCGAGGCACGAGTGGTCCGCGTCGTTCAGGATGTCGGGAAGGATGCCGAGCTCCAGGTACGCGCCCAGTCCGCGCAGCAATTCCGCCGCCTCGTCGTTCCAGCCGAGGAACGCCATCATCGGGTGGTTGACCAGCAGCCGCCGCACGCCGCGCCGCCGGGCCTCGGTAAACAGCGTCACGGTCTCGGCAGCCGACAGGTGGCCGCTGGCCAGCAGCAGGTCGTGCCCGGCGACCACGTCGAGCACGTCCAGCCACTCCGGCCGCAGCCGCCCGCCGTCGATCACCTCGACCGGCCCGAGCTCGAACCCGCGATGCACCGCGAGCTCCGGCGACGCAGCCCCCGCCTTGTGCGTCCGCGCGGACACCGTCGGCATCCACACCACCCGCCCGCCGAGCCGCGCGGCCACCTGCACCGCGTCCGGGTTCGCCCCGCCTACCGGGCTGTTCAGGACGACCCCCCCGAACGTGTCGCCGCCCGCGACTGCCGCACGCTCGACGGTGCTGCCCTCGTGGGCCTTGAGCACCACGGTGGTGAAGCCGACCGCGCGTTCCGCCGCGACCGTGGTGGCGTCGTCGCCGTGCCGCGGCAGCAGGCTGGGTGACGCATGCACGTGCAGATCGGCCATGTCGTTTGCCCAGTCGGGGAGCGGAAAGTTCAGGCTGGTCATCTAGTTCACGGCGCGGAGCCCGGCCCTGCGGCCGGGGAGGAAGCGTCGCGCCCTCCCTCCGTTTTGCCGGCAGGCCGCGGCAGCGTAATTGCGTTGGCGGCGATAGCCAAGCCGCTGGCGGGTGTTACCCGCCGCAGGGCATGGGGCGGCAGCGCGGGGAGCCTTCTTGCGCAGTGCGGCACGGCGATGAACCGCGAACCTACAGCGCAGCCCGTGAGGACTGCGGCTGGAATCCCTCGCCATCAGGCGGGCGGAGGATGTCATGAGAGTTCCACCCACTCGAGGACCGGCTGGTCGCCGAGCAGGCGGCGCTGCACCTTGCCGGCGGCGGAGTCCCGCGGCAGGGCGCCGACCCGGGCGACGGCCGCCGGCCGCATGAACGCGGGCAGGTCGGCGATCCGCGTGCGGAGCTGATCGATCGGCAGCGGGTCCCCGACCGCGTACAGCACGACCTCGTCGTCGACCAGCGCGCCCTTGCGCTTCCACACCGCGTGGTCGGTCAGGCCGGCGACCGCGGCGAGGTGATCCTCCACGAACGGGATCGGCACGAACTCGCCCTTGACCCTGATCGACTCGGCGGCGCGCTCCAGGAACACCAGGTAGTCCTCCCCGTCGGCGCGGCCGAGGTCGCCCGTGTCGAACCAGCCGTCGGCATCACGCGCCGGGTCGAGCCCGGAGGCGGTGACGTAGCCCTCGAACAGCGCCGCGTGATCGCGCTCACGCACGAAGATCACGCCGTTCTCGCTGACCCGCCACTCGATGTCGGCGCGGCCGGGCCCGCCGTGCCGGCTGGCGTCGGCCGGGATGTTGTCGGCTGCCGACCACCGGTTCAGGTGAGATATCCCGCCAGCCTCGGTGGAGCCGTAGCCAGAGACAGCGGCGGGGATGCCGAACCGGCCCAGGAACTCGGCGTCGGCGTAGAACATCGTGCGCACCCGGTGCCCGGCCGCGTCTTGCGGCGACGTGGCGCGCTTGAGGATCTGCACCGGCGGCGCGTGCAGGATCAGCACGGTGACCCGTTCCGCGGTCACGGCGGGCCAGAACCCGCTGGCCGAGAACTTCGTCACGGTGAGCGCGTCCGCGCCGGTCAGCAGCGCGGTGATGATCCCGTAGCCCATCGGGTTGATGTGGAACAGCGGCAGCGGAGCGAGCACCCGGTCGCCGGGGCGCAGGTCCAGCGCGCCGGCGATGGCGGCGGCGAGCCGGGCGAAGTAGTCGTGGGTCTGCGCGCAGAACTTGGGCAGGCCGGTGGTGCCCGAGGTGTGCATGTAGGAAACGACAGCGAACGGGCCGGCGTCGAGACCGGGCAGGCCCTCCGGGTCGGCCCGCCCGGCAGCGCGGGCCCGCGCGATCTCACCGGGGCCCAGGGCCAGGTGGGGCGCCAGCGGCGCGAGCATCCGCCCGGTCAGCTCGGCCGGGTAGCTGGGGTTCACCAGCGCGACCGGGGTCCCGGCCAGCAGGCAGGCCAGCCAGGTCAGCACGTAGTCGGTCGAGGTGGGCGCGACCAGCGCGACGCGCTGGCCGGAGCGCAGCCCGCCGCCGAGCAGGTCCCGG
>JASHQP010000155.1 GCA_030039095.1 Streptosporangiaceae bacterium | reverse complement strand
CCGGACGCAGAGCGCTGAGCCAGCGCGGGCCTGCCGCGCCGGCTGAGTCCGGACCCGGGACAGCAGGACGCCGCCGATCAGCCCGGCGCCGGCGCCGACCAGGGTGTCAACGATGCGGCCGGACGCGGCTGCGCTGGTGTCGACGGAGAGGATCAGCATCGCGCTGATCGGCACCTCGAGCATGTACTCGCCGAGCTTCAGCACGGAGCCGATCACCAGTGCGACGACGATGATCAGGCCCAGGCTCCACCAGGTCAGCCCCACCGCTTCGGAGAAGGCCAGCGCGACGAGCACGCCGGCGACCACGCTGACCACGCGCTGAACGGCGCTCCTGACCGTCTGGTACGCGGTCGCCTGAACGACCAGCACGGCTGTCAGCGGGGCCAGCACGGACCGCGCTGTTCCGGGCAGGATCCAGGCGAGCAGATACGCGAACACCGCGGTCACCGCCAGCCGGGCGATGAACACCGCCTTCGGCTGCGCCTGGGACCGGGCGATCGCGATGCGCTCGGGCGCACGGCGTGCTGTCGCGCGCACGGCGGTGCGGACGGGTGCTGCGTGCGGGCGCAGCGAAAAGTCAGTTGCCATGGTGATAACCGGAGGGAGATGAGGGGGCAAGTACGGTTGGGGCGCATGACCCTCGCGCAGCAAGGCGCGGGCGCCCATCGGTCGTGCCAACAACACCGGGGCCCCGTTCCTATTTCCGCTGTGACGAGGTTCACTGGCCGCCGCCGCCCGGGCGGTTCTCCCGGGATCCGGGCCGTGCACAAAGATGGTGCCGTGAGTACATCTGCCCGGGCTCCGCGCACGCTCGATCGCCCCACCGAGCAGCGGATCAGGGAGGGCATCGGCCGGCAGACGCTGCTGACCACGCTCGGCATCTCGATCACGGAACTCTCGGTCGGCCGGGTGGTGCTCGACCTGCCGTACCGGGCCGACATCTGCCAGCAGAACGGCTACGTGCACGCCGGCGCGATCACCACGCTGGCGGACTCGGCCTGCGGGTACGCGGCGATGAGCCTGATGCCCGGGGACCGGGACGTGCTGACCGTGGAGTTCAAGGTCAACCTGCTCGCACCGGCGCGCGGAGACCGGTTCCGCGCCACTGGCGAGGTCATACGGGCGGGGCGCACGCTCACGGTCTGCTCGGCCGAGGTCGTCGCGTGGGCCGACGACGGCGACCGCAACCCCGAGTCCTCGCTGGTCCGGGTCGCGCTGATGCAGGCCACGATGATGGCTGTCACCCCGCCGCGGTAGCCGCGCGCCCAGCGCGGCGCGTCGGCTAGCTGACCGCACGCCGTGCGGCGCCGGCTGGAGCACATCCGCGAGGTGCTCACGGCCAGCGGGCACGACGCGTCCGGAGCGGTCCTGGGCCTGTTCAGCACCGCAGGGTTCACCGATGAGCTTCTCGCCGAGGCGGATCAGTCCCGGCCGCGCCGGCCTATGAAGAGGTGGCCGCGGATCTCGGCGGGATCCTCGGTGGTGACGGTGTCGAAGCCGGCCTCGGCAAGCAGCCGCAGCCAGGTGGCGCGGCGGAACGCGCCGAGCTGGTGGGTCTCGGTCACGACCCGGACCGTGGCGTCCGCGTCGCGCAGGACGAACTCGTACTCGGCCTGGATCCAGTCATCGGCCGGATCGGGGTCCCAGGTCCATTCAGAGAAACTGGCCTGGCGCCCGGTCTCGTCGCTGCCGCCGCCACCCCCGCTGTAGGGCCGGAACGCGTCGGCGACGTGGTCGGGCACGAATACCGCCAGCCCGCCGGGACGGCAGTGCGCGAACGCGGTCTCGATCACCTGCCGCAGGTCGTCCTCGGTCGTCATGTAGTCGATGGCGTCGTGCACGAGGACCGCGTCGAACGCGCGCCCGAGGCGGATCGTGCGCATGTCGCCGCCGATGTGCTCGCACTCCGGGTTGAGCCGCCGGGACACGTCCAGCATCTCGTCGGACAGGTCGACGAGCGTCATGGCCAGCCGGTGCTTCAGGTGCACGGCCACACCGCCGCCGCCGCTGCCCAGATCGAGCACCTCGCGCACCGCCGTACCGGCCCCGGCAAAAACGCCGGCCAAGTGCGCGGCCTCCTCCGCGTACTCCTCCGGCGGCGAGATCAGCGGCCACCATCCGGCAAGGTCGCTGTACACACGGTAGTCGCTGGTCATGCGGCCATGATGGCGCATCAGCGCGTGACACAGATGACTAGGGGATAGGGGCGCAACCGAGTAGCGTTCGGTTCATGACCGAATTGACGTGGCTGGACGCCACCGCGCAGGCCGAGCTGGTCCGTAACGGCGAGGCCAGTCCCGCCGAACTCGTCGACGCGGCCATCGGCCGGATCGAGGCGGTGAACCCGGAGCTCGACGCCGTGATCCGGACCCGGTTCGACCAGGCCAGGGCCGAGGCCGCCGGTGACATCCCGGACGGGCCGTTCCGGGGGGTGCCGTTCCTGTTCAAGGACCTGGGCTGCACGGTTGCGGGGGAGGTGACCGCGTTCGGCGTCGGGCCCATGCGGGATCAGGCGATCCCGCTCACGTCGTACCTCGCCGACGCGTTCCTGGCGGCCGGCTTCATCCCGCTCGGGCGCACGAACGTGCCGGAGATGGGAACCACGGTGACCACCGAGCCGATGAGCTTCCCGCCGGCCCGCAATCCGTGGAATCCATCGCACTCCACCGGCGGGTCGTCGGGCGGGTCGTCGGCGGCGGTGGCCAGCGGCATGGTGCCGGCCGCGCACGCCAACGACGGCGGTGGGTCGATCCGCATCCCGGCGAGCGAGTGCGGCCTCGTCGGGCTCAAGCCGAACCGCGCGCGGGTGAGCCAGGGCCCGCTGATCGGCGAGGGCTGGGCCGGGGGCACGATCGACGGCGCGGTGGCTCGCAGCGTGCGGGACGCGGCCGCGATCCTGGACGCGATCAGCAGCTGGCATCCAGGCGAGCCGTACTACGCGCCGCCGCTGCCGCGGCCGCTACGTGAGGAGGTCGGCGCCGACCCCGGCAGCCTGCGGATCGGGTTCGTCGACCGTCCGGGGCTGGACGTCTTTCTCGACGACCCCGAGTGCCGAGCCGCCGTCGCGGGCGCCGCGCGGCTGCTCGAGGGGCTCGGCCATCACGTGGAGCCGTCCGGCCCGGCCGCGATGTTCGACGAGGGGTTCATCCACCACTTCACCACGATCATCGCGGCCGACACCGAGGCGACATTCCGGGTCTTCGAGATGCTGCTGGGCCGTCCGATCGCCGAGGACGAGATCGAGCCGCGCAACGCCACGTACCGCAAGATCGGCGCGGCGATGGACGCGGTTACCTACCTGGAGAGCCGGGCGTGGATCGGGACCTGGGTGCGGCAGATGGCGTCCTGGTGGACGGGGTATGACCTGCTGCTCACGCCGACGCTGGGCGCGCCGCCGCCGGAGCTCGGCTGGTTCACCGCCGACGGCCCCGAGGGCGAGGGCGGCCGCGTTGTCTCATTCATCCCTTATACGGCTCAATTCGATATGACGGGGCAGCCCGCGGTGACGCTGCCGCTGCACTGGACCCCGGGCGGGCTGCCGGTCGGCGTCCAGCTCGTGGCCGCCTACGGCCGGGAGGACCTGCTGGTGCGCGTGGCCAGCCAGCTCGAGCAGGCGGCACCGTGGGCGGACCGGCACCCGCAGGT
>JASHQP010000154.1 GCA_030039095.1 Streptosporangiaceae bacterium | reverse complement strand
TCTATGCGCGAGGCCGAGTCCCTGGCAATCGCCCTCACGGCCCATCACCCAGGAGGACTGAGGTGCACTAAGGATCTTTGGCAGCCTCTCAGATGAGAGATCCGCCCATGCCAGAGCATCGCCGCAAGTCCAGCCCCAGTTCAAGGCTGAGGCCGTGCAGACGGTGATCGGGACCAGCAAGCCGACCGCCGAGATCGCCCCGGGACCTGCGGCATCCATGACGGGACCCTGGGGAACCGGGTGACGGCGTGGCGGGAGCACCCTGAGCCCGGCCAGGCCCCTTCCCCGGTGGAGCGTGCGCGAACTGGAATAGCAGAACCGCCGCGGCTGCGGCCGACCGGACTTCAGCCCGATGATCCAATACGCTCAGTGATTAGCACTGACTGCAGGCGTGTGCTGCCGGACGCACGTAGCCGCCGTTCGGTGCGGCTCCGGTTCGGTTGTGGCCCGCGCGCAGAAGGCGCTGATCTGGAAACAGCTCGGCACGCCTGGGTTGCCCGCCGGGCCTCAGTTGGTCGGCGGGCAGAAGCTATGTGTAGAGATACCGCTCGAACGCCTCGAACAGCTCTAAGATCTTTGGCTCGCGGAACGGGGGGGTCTGTGCATAGAGCCCGACAGCAGTGCCGTTTGTCGGGTCGATCCACTGCTGTGTGTTGCGGACTCCGAACCAGCCGGCCGAACCGGCTGGCCTCATCCCGGGGTTCTCACCAGCTGAGGCCATCAGGCCGAGACCCCAGGTAGCACCGGCCGGGAAGTCTAGGTCTGCACAGAGCGGCGGATCGACGGTTGGCGCGCGAACGAGCTCGATGTCGCCGATCTGGCTCGTCATCATGGCCTCGACGCTTGCCCCGGCAAGGATCCGGGTGCCGTCGAGGGCGCCGTCGGCGAGCAGGATGGCTGTGTCAACCCCAACTGGCCCCATTGTTTTTCGGCGGATTCCAGCCATCGTCGCAACACTGGCCACTGATGGCCGGGCAGGGTATCGGCTTTAGCGGATGACGGTGCGTGCCAGGTCGGTGAGGCGTGTGCCGGCGTGTCGCGACCATGCTTGGAGGGCGGCGGCGAGGGCAAGGGCGCTGCCGTAGAGGAGGTGCTGGCCGCCTTGGCGGGTGATTAGCGAGCCGGGGAGGCGAAGGCCCGTTCTTTGCGGGCGAGGGTGAGGATGTCGGTTGCGGCGCGCTCGCCGGTCCAGTGCCCAGCGGGCGGTGCGCCCGACGTCGTCACCTCGGGCGTCTTCCAGCGCGGCCAGCAACCGGTGCCTAGTGCGCGGTCAGATCGCAGCGGCAGGACTCGGTGAGCTGCCGGAGACGTTCCCCGTCTCCGGCGCTGGCCTGGGCAACCAAGGCGGCGTTCGCCGTCTGCAGGTTGTCCAGACTGGCGACATGCACCTGGCGAGGTCTGTCCGCCGACTCGGCGCCGAGCGGCGGCTCTGCCGGAGATAACGATCATTGACACGCTTGATTAGGTGGTTATATAACTTTCTGCAACATGTCTAGCCACACTGCCTCGCGGCCCGATGCGCACCGCCAGTACTTGCGGGTTGCGCAGGTGATTCTCAGCGACATCGACAACGGCATCTACGAATCGGGGGCGCTGCTGCCGTCTGACCGTGAGATCGCCCGGACCATGTCGGTCAGCAGGCCGACGGTCCGCGAGGCGCTGGTCGCGCTGGAGGTGGCCGGTGTGGTCACCAGTACCCGTGGATCTGGCGTGCGGGTCAGTGCCAGCCGGCTGACCGTTCTTCCGGCTGATCTTCCGGAGGTTCTGAGCCGGCCGCGGGAGCTGATCGAGGCGCGCTGTCATACCGAGCCTGCGCTGATGCCGCTTGTGGTCGAGCGTCTCAGCGAACAGCCGTTGCAGGGGCTACGGCAAACCAATGATGAGTTCGCGGCTTCGGCGGCCGGGCCTTTCGCGACCGCTGATTTTGCCCGGGTCGGCCTGGCCTTCCATACCAGGCTGGCTGCGATGTCGGGTAACTCGATTCTGGCCAACGTGATCGGCAACCTGGCGTCCTATGAGCTGCATCCGCTGTGGGTGCTGCTCAACCAGTCGGCGATGCGTTCGGAGGCGGTCCGAAGGCAGCAGGTTGCCGAGCACGAGTCGATTGTCGCCGCGCTGGCGCAGCGGGATGCGGAGCAGGCAACTGCGCTATTGCGTGCCCACCTGGCCGGATTGCGTGACCTCTTGTTCGGCCCGGCTGGAGTCGCGGACGGCGATGGCCAGCCCGGAAGGAGGGCCATATGAGCACGCCAGACGCCGGCCCGGCTCAGTTGCCTGCTGTTGTCATCAAGGGCGGCACGGTCGTGAACGCGGCCGATTGCCGGGACGCAACCGTGGTGGCGCAACATGGCCAGATCACGGCCATTCTGGCCCCCGATGCCCCGCTTCCTGATCTTGGCCAGGAGACCAAGATTATCGACGCGGCCGGTTGCCAGGTCCTGCCCGGTGGCGTGGACCCTCATGTGCATGTTGCGACCAGTCTCGGTGAGTATCAGACGGCCGATGGGCATGCGGATGCGAGCATTGCCGCCCTAGTGGGCGGCACGACCACGATGGTCGATTTCGCCATTCCTGACCGTGGGCTCAGCCCACTCGAGGCCGTCGACGAGCGCATCCGCCTGGCGGCCTCGGCGCGCTGCCAGGTGGCCCTGCACGGATGTGTCACTCAGGCCTTCCGCGGCGACGTGGCTGCGCAGCTGGCTGGCATGGTGGAGCGCGGGATCCGTACGGTGAAAGTTTTCACGACCTACCGCGACGCGTTCATGGCGACGGACGATCAGATCTTCCAGGTGCTGTGCAGCATGCGTGACGCCGGCGGCCTCACTTACGTGCATGCTGAGTGGGATCCGCTGGTATTCCGGCTGCAGGCTGACCACGAGGCCCGCCACCGCTCGGTTTCTGCCGAGCACCATGTGATGCGACCGATCGACGTCGAGGTGGTCGCGGTCCGGCAGGTTCTGACCGTGGCCGAGGCCCTGGGCGCGCCGGTTTACTTTGTCCATCTCAGCTCGCCGCTGTCGCTAGCCGATGTGCGTGCAGCCCGCGGCCGGGGTCTGCACGCCTACGCCGAGACCTGCCCGCATTACCTGCTGCTGACCGACGAGAAGTACCGCTCGCCAGCGGGGCCGGAGTACTTGTGCTGCCCACCGCTGCGCGACAAAGCCGTGACCGCGCAGTTGATGGAATCGGCCGGCGCTGGCCAGATCGACGCAGTCGGCAGCGATCACTGCTGCTTCACCCGCGAGCAGAAGTACCGGCGGCAAGACGTGCGCCAGGCACCCTTCGGACTGCCGGGAGTGGAGACCCGGATGCCGTTGATGATCGACGAGCTGGCCGTGCGGCGGTCGGTCTCATGGCCGCAGGTCGTCGGCATGCTGTGTGCGACGCCTGCCCGGCTCAACGGAATCTACCCCCGGAAGGGGACCATAGCGGTCGGCTCGGACGCCGACATCATGATCATCGATCCGCAGCGCAACCGGCGCAGCCTGCGCAGCAGTGACATGCACATGCCGACTGACATTGAGCCCTATGCCGACCACGAGCCGGTTGCGTGGCCGCTGTGGGTCATCTCCAGCGGCCGCGTCGTGGTGGACGACGGGATCTTTTCCGACCCCGGGCCCGGGCCGGGCTATCTCGCCAGCGACGCGGTCGGCCCCTGGTAGGTGCGGCGGGCATCCGCTGGCTCGCCTACAGCGGCGAGATGGGTGCCTGCCAGCGGCGGCAACCCATGGGCTGAACTTAAAAAGGGAGGACCGAATGAGAGTTTTTAGGACCCTACTGAGCATGACCCTGGCGGCCGGGCTCACGGTGACGGCGGCAGCGTGCGGATCCAGCGGCGGAACGCAGTCGACGGGCAGCAGCGCGTTGTCATCCTCGCAGACATCGGCGTTGAACAGCGCGATCGCGAAATATGAGTCTGTTCCCGGCTGGACCGCGCCCGGTCCGGCCATCAACGTGCGGGCGCTTGCGGGCAAGCATGTGTTCGTCATCCCGGAAATCCCGAATGCCTTCAACAACGAGCTCAACACGGTCATGACCCAGATCGCCAAGAAGGCAGGGATCAAGCTCACGATTTACGCCAACCAGGGTCAGGTCAGCCAATGGGCGCAGGGCATGAGTGAGGCGATCTCCCAGCACCCAGATCTGATCATATTGAGCGCGGCACCTGATCCCGGTGAACTGCAGCCGCAACTGGCCGCGGCCAAGAAGGCGGGCATCCCGGTCCTGGTGACGCACTTCTACGACAACTCCAGCCCGCCACCGCCCACCTGCACCGCTTGTGCTGCCGGTGTCAGCGGGCTCGAGACCGCGCCCTTCAACGTCGCCGCCACGCTGATGGCCCAGTGGGCGACGCTGAAGACCGGTGGCAAGGGGGTCATCCTTGCGCCCGTGCTTTCCGAAGTTCCCATCACCGCGGGGATGGTCAGCTCAATGCAGGCGGTCTTCCACAAGGACTGCTCCAAGTGCAAGGTGAAGATCCTCACGCTTCCCATCACCGACCTGGGCACACCAGCGTTCCAGACTGCATTGCAAGGCGCTATCCAGGCGATGCCCAAGCTCAACTATGTGGTTGACCAGATCGACGGGATGGTGCCCGCCACGGTCGCAGCGCTGCGCCTGGAAGGCAGGTCCAAGGGCGTGGGCATCGCTACTTACAACGGCACGCCCGCAATCCTCGGGAACATCCAGTCCAACAACTTTGTGACCATGGACGTAGGCGAATCCGCTCCATGGATTGCCTATTCCTCCATGGACCAGGCATTCCGGCTCCTGGCCGGCCAGCCGACCGTCAAGGACAGCAACCCGGTCCGGATCTGGTTCAGCGGGAACATCAGCCAGGCAGGCAGCCCCCCGTCGCTGACGCAAGGCTACGGCTCGGGTTTCGAATCCGGCTTCCTGAAGCTGTGGGGGCTGTCATGAAGTCAGGCCTCGCCGGTCCTCATGTGAGGGAAGCGGCTGGGGCTGATGAGCCAGGATGACGCTGAGACCGGGGGGCAGAGCGGCGGCCGGTCCCCGGCGCAGGTTCTTGTGGATGCGCGCAACTTCGCCAAGGCCTTCGGGACTACCAAAGCGCTGGTGCGCGGTGATCTTCAGGTCCGGGCCGGCGAAATCCATGCCCTGGTGGGTCACAACGGGTCGGGCAAGTCCACCTTCATCAGGACGCTGGCTGGCTACCACGACCCGGACGGGGGGCGGCTGCTGATTCGCGGGCAAGAGGTAGCGTTGCCCATCCCGCCTGGCTCGCCCGCAAGCCTGGGCCTGGCGTTCATCCACCAGGATCTCGGTCTCATCGACTCCCTGTCGGTCCTGGAAAACATGTGCCTGACCAGGCTGGCCGCGCGCCGGGGGAAGCCGTTCATCGACTGGCGGCAGGAACGCCTGGCCGCTCAGCGCGACCTGCGCGCCCTCGGCGCTGACCTGCCGCTCACCAAGCTGACTGGCAGCCTGCGCCAGGTGGACAGGGCACTGGTCGCGGCCGCGCGGGCATTCGCCACACTTGGCGAGGAGGGCGGCCGGATCCTGTTCTGCGACGAGCTCACCGGGTACCTGGCCCGGCGGGAAGTCAGCGAGCTCTACCGGGCAATGCGCCAGCTGACCGCGCGCGGGGACGCCGTCGTGGTCGTATCACATGACCTCACCGAGGTGCTGGAACTGGCCGATTCTGTCACCGTGCTGCGCAACGGCGCGACGATCGCGACCAGGCAGACGAACGAGGTGACCCTGGAGGAGCTCAGCTCGCTTCTGGTCGGGACCACGGCCTCGGCGCCTGCGCAACTCGACGAGATGCGGCTGGCAGCCGGCCAGCAGCCTGAATCCGTCGTCCGCGAGCCGCTGCGGGTCACCGCGCTCACGGCCGAACGGGTACACGGCGTCGGATTCGAGATTGACCCCGGCGAGGTGGTCGGCCTGACCGGCCTGGTCGGTGCAGGGCACGAGGAAACGGTTGAGGCCCTTGCCGGGGCCCGTGCCGTCACCTCCGGAACGGTCTCTATCGGCGACGACACCTGGAACATCCCGGGCCTGACCCCGGGTGCGGCCATCCGCCGCGGCGTGGCATGGGTTCCGCCAGACCGTCTCGCCCAGGGCCTGATCGCCAGCCTGCCTACCTATGAGAATCTGCCGATGCTGGTTCTGCGCCGGTTCTTCAGCCGGGGCATGATCCACTGGCGGCGGGTCAGGCGTCACAGCCGGGAAGCCGCGGAAGCCCTGACCGTGTCGCCGCCCGATCCCCAGCTCGCCGTCCAGGCGCTCTCGGGAGGAAACCAGCAGAAGGAGCTCCTCGGCAAGATGCTGGAGCTCTCGCCCCGCGTCCTGCTGCTCAGCGAACCCACCCGCGGGGTAGACATTGGAGCCCGCGCGACCTTGTGGCGGCTGATCCAGGCCGGAGCCGCCCGCCGTTACACGGTGTGGACATCCACCGATTTCGAGGAACTCGCCTCGGTATGTGACCGAGTGATCGTGTTCAGCAGAGGCCAGGTGGCAGTTCAGCTCAGCCGGGACGCGCTGAGCGTCGAAGCGATTGCCCGAGCATGCCTGGCCGCCTAGCAGGCCCGGCGCGCCGGCCCATGCAGGCCGCTGCCGGGGCAGCGCAATTCATCACCCTCGTGAGGTGCATCAGATGAGCTCTCGCCTTGCGGGTCGGCTGGTTCTGCCGATCGTCTGGCTGGCCGTCATCATCATTTTCGGGATTTTGCGCCCGTCAACATTCCTGACAGTCAGCAACTTCGCGAGCATGTTCGCCTCACAGGCGAGCCTGCTCGTGATCGCCCTCGGCATCATCATCCCGCTGACAGCCGGCGACTACGACCTGTCGATTGCCTCCGTCGCCGGGCTCAGCGCAATGGTGACCGCCGTCCTTAACGTCAATCACCACTGGGCGATCATCCCGTCCATACTCATCGCTATGCTGTCCTGCCTGGCCGTTGGCGCGCTGAATGCCTTTGTCGTAGTCGCGCTGGGCGTCGAGAGCATTGTGGCCACGCTGGGCATGGGTACCCTCCTCGGCGGGATCGTACTGTTCATCAGCAACTCCACCGCCATCAGCGGGGTCGCCACCTCACTGTCAAATGCCGTCGTGTCGAGCACCTTCCTGACGATCCCGCTGGAGTTCTACTACGGGCTCGCCCTGTGCGGCCTCCTGGGTTACTACCTCGCGTTCGTGCCGTCCGGCCGCAGGCTCCTTTATGTCGGGCGCTCTCGCGAAGTAGCCCGGCTCAGCGGCATCCGGGTAGGCAGGTGCCGAGCCGGGGCACTCATAGTGTCCGCGCTGTTCGGTGGCGTAGCAGGAGTGCTCATCGCCGGCACGACCGGTTCAGCGGATCCGTCATCGTTCACCTCGCTGCTGCTTCCGGGCTTCGCGGCGGCCTTCCTGGGCGCGACGACGATCGTGCCGGGCCGATTTACCCCAGCTGGCGTGCTCGTTGCGGTCTACTTCCTCGTCACCGGCATCACCGGCCTGGAACTTCTCGGAGCCCAGACCTACGTCCAGGACGTCTTCTACGGGGCGGCGCTGGTCATCTCGGTGGCGCTAGCGGAAGTGAGCGGCGGCCGCCGGCCGAGCCTCCGATCGCTGTGGCGGTAACCGGAAGACGGGCCCGTGAGAGAGAAAGGAATGCGGTCATAGAAAGTTACGACCTCGTCGTCAGAAACGGGACGGTGGTCGGCGGCCAGCGGACGCTGGTCGCCGATGTGGCAGTCCGCGCGGGCCGGATCGTCCAGGTCAGCCGGCACATCCGCGGCCACGGCGCCACTGAGGTGGAAGCGGAGGGCTGCTACGTCGTCCCCGGTGGCGTCGACGTGCACACCCATTTCGGCAACAAGACCCCGCTTGATGAACGGGAGACCGCCGACGACTGGGAGTCCGGAACCCGTGCCGCCGCCGCCGGCGGGGTGACGACCGTCGTGAACTACGTATTTCAGCAGCCGGGCCAGTCTCTGACGGATACCGTCGGCCACGAGACCAGCCGCGCACGGGCCCATTCGGTCATCGACTACTCAGTTCACCCGGTCATCACCGACATCCGCGGCGGAGCCAGTCCGGCCGAGATCCAGGCTCTGGCTGATGACGGCTTCACCAGCGTGAAAGTCTTCACCGGCCCGGCCGAGGTCGCCCTGGCCGATGCCGACCTCATCGCCGTGCTGAGCGCCGCCGCCCAGGCTGGATCGCTGGTCGCAGTCCATCCCGAAGACATGGGCCTTAGTTCCTTCCTGCGCCAGCGCGCCGATTCGGCGCAATCCGCGGCCAGAACGCCCGATGAAGACATCCGATCCTGGCGCGCCTCCTACCCGGCCGCGGTCGAGGCCTTGGCCGTCGAACGGGTCGCTGGGTACGCGCGCGAAGTGAAAGCGGCAGCCTACTTCGTCCACATCTCCTCGGACGCAGCGCTACAAGCTGTCGTGGCTGCCCGGCGCCGGAGAAGCTCGGTGTTTTGCGAGACCCGGCCTGCGTACCTGTTCCTCGACGACTCCATGTACGACGCAACGCCCAGCGAAGCGGCGCTCGCCGTCTGCCTGCCACCGTTGCGGGCCAAATCAGAGCAGTCAGCGCTGTGGCATGGGCTGCACTCAGGGCACATCCAGACCGTTGGCAGTGACCACACAGCCCGGATGACTCAGGAGAAGCAGAGTGCTCTTCAAAATCGCCTGCCGGTGCCCGCAGGATTTGGCGGAGTCCAGACATCCTTCCCGCTCCTCTTCGGCGTCGGCGTTCTCACTGGACGGCTGAGCATACGGAACTTCGTGCAAGTGAGTTCTGCCAATCCCAGCAAGCTCTTCGGCCTCTGGCCCAGAAAAGGCCAGATCGCTCCCGGAAGCGACGCCGACCTCGTCGTGCTCGAACCAAAGCACCCAGTAACCGTTGAACAATCCATGCTTGAATCCCGCAGCGACTTTGACGTCTACGCAGGGCTCAGCGCAAACGGCTGGCCGACAGCCACCATCTCCAGGGGAGAGCTGATCTGGCAAAACGGAATCCTGAACTGCCACCCGGGCCGAGGGCAAATGCCCAAACGATCCCCAGTCGACTACACCAATCTCTCCCTGCGAAATTGGTGACCGAGGGCATCCGGCCGACGGTGGCGCAACGTGACTGGCGGGGAGTTGAGCACAGGCGACTGCGACCCCGTGTTGTCGACGACGATGACCCCTGACTTGACAACGAGATGGACCAGGTTCGTGCCGAACCGGTTGATGACCATGCCGTGCTCGGGCACCTGCCAGATCGCGAGGTCGGCGAGCTTGCCCACCTCGACGCTTCCCCGGTCGTGCGCCCGGCCCAGCGCAGCCGCCGCGTTGATCGTCGCCATCTGCCAGATCTGCCCGTAGTCCAGACGGTAGAAGCGCGCCGCCAACTGCAGCACGGTCTGCATTGACACGTTCGGAGACGTGCCCGGGTTGTAGTCCGTCGACAGCGCGACACGCAGGCCGACGTCGAACATCGTCTCGACGACCCCGGGGAAGAAACCCTTTACCGGAGGTTCCCCATTCGGGCCCGGCGTGAGTTCCAGCAGGTGGTAGTTCAGGCTTGGCAGCACGACGGCGACCGTCGACGCCTCGGCCATCCGGGCCAGGTCCTCGCGCGACGCGAAGTCGAGATGGTCCGCGGACGCGGCCCGGTTCTCGGCCGCGAACCGCGCTCCTCCCGCGCGGCCGGTCTGATCGGCGTGAACGCGGATTCCCATGCCGAGATCGATTGCCCGGTCCGCGATGCGCTGGGCTTCAGCCGGGGTGAACCCGACCGGGTCCACGCACACATCGCAGTACTCGGCCAGTTCCGCCGCCTCCGGGAGGGTGCGCACGACCAGATCGACGTACTGATCGCGCCGGTCGACGTAGTCCGCCGGCAGAACGTGGGCGCCGAGGTAGGTGCTGACGAGATCCACGGGATGGCCGCGCAGCGAGTCCACGATGGCCAGCAGGCGAAGCTCATTGTCCCGGTCCAGGCCGTAACCGGACTTGGCCTCGAGCGTGGTCGTCCCGTGAGCCAGGGCGGTGTCGAGGTCGGCCCGGGCCTGCGCCGCGAGCACCTCGGCCGGAGCCGCCCGCGTCTGTTCCAGGGTGAACCGGATGCCGGCATCCAGGCTCTTCTGCGGGCGGCCGGTGACGCGGTCCTCCCATTCGCGGTGCCGGCTCCCGCCGTAGACGAGGTGCGTGTGCGGGTCGACGAAGCCAGGCGAGACCATCTTCCCTGCGGCGTCGATGACAGTCCGGCTCCGGTAGGCAGACGTGATCGCCGCCGTCGTGCCAACGGCTGCGATCCGGTCGCCCCGGATGGCGATGGCACCGTCCCGGATCACGGAGAAGTCTTTCGCCCGCGTGCGGGCGACCGGTGCCCCGGCAGGCCCGCACCCGATCACCTCCGAGGCCCCGACGATCAAGATGTCGGCGTCTTCCTGGTCCTTGCTCGCGTCCACGTCACCCTCCGTCAACGGCGCCGTGCTCGAGCGCGGAGAACGCCCGGTCGAACGCGGCCTGCAGATAGGGCTGCAGCTCACGGCCGGTCTGGTCGCCCGCCGCGATCGTGCGCCGGATGGCGGGCAGCATCTCATCCAGCTCGGAACGGATCCCGTCCGTGTCGACCGACGTGGGCCGGCGGTCCCGCAGCACGACCCGCCCGCCGACGAGCACGGTGTCCACGTCGTCGGCGGCCGCAGCGAAGACCATCTGATTCAACAGATTATTTTCGGGCCAGAACGCGAACGCGTCCCGGTTGAGCAGGACGAGGTCGGCGGGTCGGCCGGGCGCGAGCCAGCCCTCGCGGCTCTCGCCGGGACGCGCCCGTGTCGCCATCCCGAAGACCTCCGGGGCGGTCAGCCAGGCCGACGGATGCACCTCGGGTTTGCGCGACAGCAGCGCCGCGAGCTTCATCTGCTCGAGCATGCTGCAGCCGTCGTTCGCGCTGACGTTGTCGCTGCCCAGACCTACCTCGATCCCGGCCTCGAGCAACCCCCGGACCGGAGCCACACCGCTGCCGAGCTTCATGTTGCTGCCGGGGCAGTGCACGACCCTGGCGCCGCGGAGGGCGATCCTCTGCACGTCCGCTTCGCTCGCCGAGACGGCGTGGAACAACAGGGTTCGCTCGCCGAGCAGGCCTCGCTCGTCGAGGAAGCCGGCCAGGCTGTCGATGCCGTGCTGCCTGACGGCGAGGGCCTGCAGCCTGGTCTCGAGCAGGTGGACGAGGACCGGCCGTTCGAGGCGCTCCGACAGCTCGGCGACGCGTTCCAGGAACTGCGTGGAACAGCGCAGCGGCGCCGATGGCGACAGGACGAAGCGGACGCGCCCGTGGTGACGCCGCGCCAGTTCGGCCCACAGCTCGAGGATCTCGTCGACGCGGCCCGGTTCGGTCTTCGCCCGCAGCAGGTCGGGCGGCAGGTACCCGGCGGCAAAGGGGAGATCATCCTGGTATGGCAGGTCGCTGAAGGCGACGCTCACGTCGGCCCGGATGCCGACGTCCTGATAGGCCCGGAACACGGCCTCGGCCTGCGCCTCCGTGACGGCGCCGCCGAGGTGGGCGTCGTCGATGACGGTGGTCGTGCCGGCTCGCAGCAGCTCGAGCCCGGTGAGAACCGTCCGCAGGTACACCTGCCGCTCGGTCCACTGCCGACCCCGGACGGGCGGGTTGTAGCAGCTTCGCCACACCTCGAGCGGTGACGCGTCGAACCGGCCCCGGTCGAAACGGTCGTGGGAGTGGAAGTGAGCATTGACGAATCCGGGCACGACGAGCTTGCGGCTGGCGTCGATCACCGTGTCGTCCGGCCCGGGGGCAGCCTGCCGATCGGCGGCCCGGCGGACGCTCGCTATCCGCTCGCCGGTGATCACGATGTCCAGCGGGCCGCCCGGCGGGCCGTCTTCGACCGGCGTGGCACCGGTGATCAGGACGCGCATCAGGTTCCCGGCGCGAGCGCTGGCCGTCCGGGACCGTCCGGAGCGCCGCATGATGACGTCGGCGACCACCACAGCGGCACCTTGATGCTCTCGCCGGTGAGCGGCCCGTTGCCTTCCGCCACCTCCCGGGCCACCGGGTACCCGGCCTGTGCGTGGCGGACGATGCCGATGCCAACGTCGGTGGTCATCGACGCCTCGAGGCGCAGCGACGACTCCTCGGTTCCGTCCGCGATCATCGTCGCGCCGGTGTGCGCCGACATGCCCATCGAGCCGTTCGCCTGGATCGCGACCAGGTCGGCCATGGCGGCGGCGTTGAGCAGGGCGTTCAGGTACGGCCAGTCCGAGACGCGGTCGCTCCCGTCCGCCATTGCCTCGGTCTCGAACACTGGGTTGGTGATGGAGCCGCAGTCAAGGTTGTCCCGCGAGAACGCGACCGGGGCGCGCAGTTCGCCGGCCGCGACGAGATCGTTGGCGGCCAGGGCGAACTCCCGGCGCTGGCCGTAGCCGAGGAAGCACACCCTGGCGGGCAGGCCCTCCAGGGGCAGGCGCTCCGCCGCCAGCGGGATCCAGCGCTGCACGACCGGGTCTTTGGGGAACAGGTCGAGGGCCAGCCGGTCGAGCCTGGCCCGGTCCTCCATCGCTCCGGAGACGCACGTCCACCGGAACGGGCCCCGCCCCAGCAGGAACATCTCGCGGACGTAGGCGGCGATGCAGCCGGGGAGGGCTAGCGCCTCGCCGGCCGGCAGCCCTGCGTCCATGCACTCCTTGCGGATGAACGTGCCGTACTCGAACGCGACCGCGCCCGCGGCATGAAGCCGGTTCATCGCACGCAGGATGCGCAGCATGGTGTCGCGGGACCTGCCCAGGTACTCCTCGGGACTGGCGGCGGCGAACTCCCGGGCCTGGCCCGGAGCCATGCCAGCGGGCACGACCTCGTACGGATCGTGGCAGGGGCACATCTCCGTGACGATGTCGGGCCCGAAGTTCCGGTCGGCCAGCTCGGTGAACACGTCGGCGGCGTTCCCGCGCAGGGCCACCGAAAGAGCGGTGCGGGAACTGCGCGCCCGGTCGATCCTGGCCAGCGCGTCCGCGAGCGAGCCCGCCGCGACGTCGCACAGCCCCGACGAAACGGCGCGGTCGATGTGCTCCTGCCTGACCTCGATGGTCAGGCTCACCCCGCCGTGCATGCTCATCGCCAGCGGCTGGCTACGGCCCATGCCCCCCAGCCCGGCCGTGAGCAGCACCCGGGCGGCGAGCGAGCCGCCGAAGTGCCGGTCGGCGACCGCGCCGAGCGTCTCGAACGTGCCCTGCACGACGCCCTGGCTGCCGATGTACTCCCATGGGCCCGCGGTGTACGAGGCGAACGACGTGAGGTTGCGGTCCTGCAGGTCGCGGAAGATCGGCCAGGTGGGCGCGATCACGTTGGTGTTGGCCATCACCACCCGGGGCGCGAGCCGGTGCGTGCGGAACACGGCCACCGGCATGCCGGACTGCACGGCCAGGGTCTCGGTGTTCTCCAGGTCGCGCAGCGCCTCGACCAGGGCGTAGAACGAGTCCCAGTTGCGGGCGCACTGGGCCTTGCCGCCGTAGATGATCAGGTCGCCGGGGCGCTCGCCGTTCTCCATGGTGTTCTCGAGCATCCGGAGCAGTGTCTCCTGGCGCCAGCCCTTGCACCGGATCTCGGAACCACGCTGCGCGACGATCACTCTCGGCGGGGCGGTCATGTCTGGGCAGTTTCCTTTCCTCAGCGCGGGCCGGGCGGCTAGCTGCGGTCCAGCTCGACCAGCGTGTTCGCCAGGACCTGGATACCGTTCACGATGTCGGGCGCGTCCGTGAACTCCTCCGGGCAGTGGCTGCGGCCGTCGCGCGAGGGCACGAAGATCATCCCGACGCTGGTGAGCGAGGCCATCTGGACGGTGTCGTGGCCGGCGCCGCTGGGCAGTTCCATGGTCGGGTGCCCGGCCGCCCGGGCCGCGGCCGCGATCGCGTCCGCGGCGGACTTTGTCATCCGCACCGGGGGCTCGTCCGAGATCCACTCGATCGAGACGGCGACCCCCCGTCGCTCGCCGCTCTGCCTGGCGGCTTCCTCGAACGCGGCGCGTCGGTCCGTTATCCACTGGCTGTCCGGGCTGCGGAACTCCACGGTGAGGTGCGCCGTCTCGGGGACGACGTTCGCGGATCCCGGGAGCAGGCTCATCCGCCCGGCGGCCGATATGCCGCCGTCCTGGCCCAGGCGCTCGACCGCCAGTACCGATTCGGCGGCGGCGCAGGCGGCGTCGTGCCGCAGCGCGATGGGCATCGTGCCGGCGTGGTCACGGCGGCCGTGGAACGTGAGTTCCGCCCGGGTGATGGCGGCGATCTCGGAGACGATCCCGATCGCGCAGCCGGAACTCTCCAGGGCCGGCCCCTGCTCGATGTGCAGTTCGACGAACGCCTTCAGGTCCTTCGACCGCCAGTCGCAGGAAAGGGCGGCGTGCGGGTCGATGCCGTGCGCCGCCATGGCCTCTCCCAGGCTGCGCCCGTCCGGATCGGTCCGGTCCAGGTGCGACGGCTCGAGGTTCCCGGCCAGCGCCCGGCTGCCCAGGCAGCTCAGCCCGAACCTGTTGGCCTCCTCGCCATAGAAGTCAACGACGACCAGATCGTGCTCGAGGTGTACGCCCGCCCTGGCCAGCGCCTCGACGGCTTCGATGGCACCGAGGACGCCGACGATGCCGTCGTAGCGCCCGCCGCCCAGCACCGTGTCAGTATGCGACCCGGTGACCAGGGCAGGGCCGCCGCTGCGCCCGGGGAGCACACCGATCAGGTTGCCCGCCCCGTCGACCGAGCATTCCAGGCCCGCGGTCCGCATCCGCCGCGCGACCTCGTCCCGGGCGGCCGCCGCCTCGTCCGTCAGGACCCGCCTGGTCCAGCCCTCCTCATCGGGCTCCCGGATGGCGGCGAGCGTATCCACGTGGTCCTGGACCGCTCCGGCATCGCTCTGCGGGATCTCGGCCGCCATCAGCCCACCTCGGGCTCGAGGATCCGGCCTCGTCCCGCGCTGCTGCGCAGTTCGCCGTCGAACACGACCTCGCCGCGAGAGAGCACGTGTGTGATCCTGCCCTGCAGGCTCATGCCGTCGTACGGGCTCCAGCCGGCGTTGGAGTGCAGCCGCGACCCGTCGACCACGGCCGGGCTGCGGGGATCGAACACCACGAGGTCCGCGTCGCGGCCGGGCTCGATCGCGCCCTTCGTGCCGAGGCCGAATCGCCGGGAGGGTGTTGTGGCCAGCACGCTGACGAGCGACGCGACCGGGATGCCCCGTGCCAGTCCCTGCCCCAGGACGACCGGGACCAGCGTCTCGACGCCGGGCACGCCGGAGTGGTTGTCGAAGACATTGGGGAGGACCTTTTCCGACAGCGGCCAGGGAGCGTGGTCGGATGCCACGACGTCCACGGTGCCCCGGGCGACCGCGTCCCACAGCGCTTCGGAGTCTTCCAGGTCACGAAGCGGCGGGTTTATCTTCAGCCTCGATCCCGCCACGCTCATGTCCTCGGCGGCGAACGCCAGGTAGTGCGGGCAGGTCTCGACGGTCGCATCGAGGCCCGCCTCGGCGTAGCACGAGACGATGCCCACCGAGCGCGCCAGGCTGAGGTGGCAGAAGTGGGCGCGGCACCCCGCGGCCAGGCTGTACTCGGCGGCCCTCAGCACCGCTTCGGTCTCGCTGATCGGCGGCCGGGAGGCACAGTGGTCGAGCGGCCCGGTGCGGCCCTCCGCGCGGAAGCGCTCGATCAGCGGCTTGATGATCTCATCGTTCTCGGCGTGGAAGCACGCGATGCTGCCGCAGCGCTCGATCTCGGACAGGACGTCGAGCAGTTCCACGTCCGGCACCCGCGGGAAGCGCCTGGGGTCGGTGTCGAACAGCGACAGCTTGAACCCGGCCGCTCCGGCCGCCACCAGGTCTTCGACCTCGGCGGCGCCGCCCACCGGACGAACGGTGGCCAGCAGCGCCATGTCGGCGTGGGCCTGCTGCTCTGCCAGCGCGCGCTTGGCCCGTAGCCGGCCGGCGTCGGTGATCGGGTTGCCATGGTCATACGGCATCTCGACGATCGTCGTCACACCGCCGGCCAGCGCCGACCGCGTCGTGGCCTCGATTCCCTCATGCGGCGAGCTCAGGCAGTGGACGTGCGCGTCGACGGCGCCCGGGATGATGTAGGAATCGCCGGCGTCGATGAACCCGCCCGGGCCCGGGGAGTCCGCCGGAGACCGGCCGTCGTCGCGCTCGACCGCCGTGATGACGCCGCCGGCCGCCCTTACCCGCCCCTGCACGACTCCGCGGGGCGTGACAATACGGCCCTGCGCCAGCACCTGCCCCTGTACCGAGTCCGGCAACAATTCTCCCAGATATTGAGAACATCAGCCCGAGCGGTAGCTGCTGTTGAGGCAGCATATTACCAGATCATGTCGCAATCTCAGGAGACCACTAGAATCCCGGCTACAATAGCATTCCCATATAATGGGAGCCAGTGACCGGGGAGGTGCCTTCTGACGGTGTCCGTTCTTGAAGTGCCGGGTGCCCAGGTTCTGGTGCGCGCTCTCAACCTGCTGCTGCTGCTGCGCGCACGTGGCCGGCCCGTTCCCGTTGCGGAACTGGCCGAGGCGCTCGGGCTTCCCCAGTCGAACCTGTACCGGCTCCTGCAGACGCTGGAGAGCGCGGGGCTGGTCGACCGGAACACACCGGGCCACGTGCAGCTCGGCCTTCAGCTGCTCGACCTGGGCAGCGCGGTCGAGCAGCGGGTCGAGGCGGACGTGGTGCCCGTCGCCGCCCCGGCCATGGGCTCGCTCACGCGGGCCCTCGAGCTGACCTCGCTGCTGACCATGCGGGCCGGGTCGTCCGCGGTGTGCGTCTACGCGGTCGAGAGCCGGCGGCCGATCCGGCTCTCGTTCGCCCCGGGCCGGCACGTTCCCCTCTTCGGCGGCGCCTCGGGGCGGATCCTGCTTCCCTGGGCACCCGAAGGCGTGCTGCGGCGGCTGCTGGCCCGGCAGGACTCGTGGACGATGGCCTCCGGCCAGGTCCTGACCACGGATGCGATCGCCGCTTCGCTCGCGGAGGCCCGGGCCGACGGCTACATGATCACCCGCGGCGAGGTCGACCCCGGTGTAGCGGCCATCGCCGCCCCCGTGCTGCTCCCCGACGGCCGGCTGTGGGCCGGGCTGAGCGTGGCCGGCCCGGAGGAGCAGTTCCCGCCGGCGCGCGTCCCTGATATAGCGGCGGCGGTGCAAGAGCACGCCGGGAGCATCGCCAGGGCGCTGCTGCGGCAGGCCTGATGTCCGGGGCACGGCGGGCCCGCTAGGCCGCGGGATTCCCGGTCTCCAGCGCGGCCCGCAGGAACGGGGGAAGCTCCTCGGCGCGGCCCGACGCGCCGACGAACACGACGCCCAGCTTCCCCTCGGCCGCCAGCCGGCCGCCGTTGGTGATGGAGAACACGAAGTGGATGCTGCTTCTCCCGAGCTCGGCGACCTCCAGCGTCACACCCACCTCGTCGTCGAAGCGGGCCGGGCTCTTGAAGGTCGCGTCGGCGTAGATCCGGGGCAGGTGCAGCGCGGTCTCGTGCAGGACGCCGAGGTCGCGCATGAGCTGAGTCTCCGCTTCCTCGGCGTAGTCGAACGGGGCCGTGAACCGCCACGCCCCCGTGGCATCGACATCGCCCCAGGCAACGCGCCGCACGCAGGTGACCGACCGAAGGCTCATCTGGCGTTCACTCCACGTTCTTCGCCGGGCGGACCGTCGCGCATCGCATCCCAGGCCGCCGGCGCGATGCCCCGGGCGCGGATCTTCCCCTTCTCGACCCGATGCGACGCCGTCCTCGGAAGCGACTCCACGAGCTCGATGAAACGCGGCAGCATGAACGCCGGGACGTTCCGGGAGAGCTGGTCGCGCAGCGCGGCGGGATCGATCGCGTAGCCAGGGTGCACGACGACCACGACGGCCACGTCCTCCTCGCCCACATCGGACGGCACCCCGAAGGCGGCCACGTCCGCGACCGCGTCCAGCCGGAGCAGCGCCTGTTCCAGCTCCCAGGCCGAGACGTTCTCGCCGCGCCGGCGTATCACGTCCTTCTTGCGGCCGACGTAGACCAGGTGCCCGTCTGGTTCCTGGCGCGCCAGGTCTCCGGTGTGGAACCAGAGATTGCGCCACGCCTCGACGGTTTCCCCGGGCTTGTTCCAGTACCCGAGAGGGACCACGTCGGCGTCGGCCACCCGGAAGGCGATCTCGCCGGTGCGGCCCGTTCCGGCTTCGTTGTCGAGTTCGTCGCGCACGGAGATCTCTATGCCCGCCAGCGGCCTGCCCATCGTGCCGGGGCGCCGGTCCGGTGCCCGCACGCCGGTCAGCAGGGCGCCCTCGGTCATGCCGAAGGTGTCCAGGAGCTTTACGCCGAAGCGCTGCTCGAAGGCTTCGTGGATCTCCACGGGGGTCGAGGAGCCGAGGGCGATCTCGGCCGGCTGGCCGGCGTCGTCCGGGGAGGGCGGCTGTTTGTGCAGCATCCACAGCATCGACCCGACGTAGAAGAACCTCGTCGCGTTGGCCGCCCGTATCTGGGACCAGAACCGGGTGGCAGAAAAGCGCGGCGCGAGCGCGACCGAGCCGCCGGACATGAGCGCGCCCATCACGGCCGCCCGCCCGTCGATGTGGTACAGCGGCTGAGCGCAGTACAGCCGCTCCGCAGGGCCCATCTCGAGCAGTTCGGCGATCCGTGCGCCGTACCACGGGTAGTAGCCGTGGGGCTGCATGACCCCCTTGGACGGCCCGGTCGTGCCCGACGTGTACATGATCGTGGCAAGCGTCCCGGCACCCGGCGGGGACCGGTGGCTCTGCACCGGGACCGGCACGTCGGCGAACGCCGTGAACCCCTCGGCCTGCTGGTCTCCGATGACGGCGGCCAGCCGCACCCCGGGAAGGTCACCCAGAACCGGTCCCACGGCCGCGGCGTACCCGGCGCCGGCCACGACGCCAGCGGGCTGGGCGTCGCGCAGCATGTAGGCGAGGTGCTCCCCGCGGGCGTGCGCGTTCACCGGGACATCCACGAGCGACAGCAAGCCGGCGCCGAGCCAGGTGAGCACCGTCTCGAGCGAGTTGTCGGCGACGATCGCCAGCCGGTCGCCTGGTGCCAGCCCGCTGGCCGCCAGCCCTTCGGCCACCACCTGGGTGCCCGACCAGACCTCTGCGTATGTGTGCTCGGTCCCACCGAGCACCAGGAACGGGCGCTCCGGGGCCGTCTCCGCTCTGCTCCGCAGCACCGCCACGGCGCTCGGGAGACCGGTCAGCGCCACGAACGCCCGGTCAGGAGACCGATCCGGCACCCGCGGCGCTGGCCGCGGGCTCGGCGTGCGCGGACTGCGCGCGGGGCCGGGTGAGGTACCACAGGCCGCCGGCGACGATCAGGGCCACGATCCACGCGATGTCAGCACCGCCGAGCGCATGCGAAACCGGGCCCACGAACACCGCGGAGTTCATGAACAGGAACTCGATCCCCACGGAGAACAGGTAGATGATCACGCCGCGCCAGTTGACAACCTTGTAGATCCCCTTGCGGTCGAAGAGATCCGGCACCGAGTAGTTGCCGCGGTGAATCAGGTAATAGTCGACGAGGTTGATGGCCGTCCACGGCGCCAGCGAGTACAGCATGACGTCGAGATAGTTCTGCGCCGAGTTGACGATGCCCGTGGCGTTGGTGATGATCCCCAGAACGACGCCGATCGCCACCACGGTGAGAGTCAGGATCACCCGGCCCACGGCGCCCGACAGCTTCGACAGCTTGGTGAACGGCTCGAAGATGGTCACGACCGTCAGGAACGGCGTGTACGACTCCAGCACCGTCGGGGCTATCTGGCTGAGGAAGTTGATCAGCGCGAGGATCCACAGAGCCCCCGCCGCGCTGAGGCCGATCATGTAGCCGAGGCTGTCGGAGGAGAACTTGTCGAGCGACAGCCACGCCGCCCATGCCCCGAGCGCCATGCCCCAGACGCTGGAGAAGAACGAGCCGGCGAACGTGTACCAGAACACGCTCTTCATCGAGGTGTCGCGAGGAAGGTAGCGGGAGTAGTCAGACACGTACGGGGCCCAGCTGATCTGCCAGCTGGCGAAGATCGAGATGGCCAGGACGATGTTGGCGACCGTCACCGCCGGGTGGTTGGCCTGAGTCTGGTGGGTGGTCGCCAGCTGGACGGTCCACAAGATGTACAGGGCGGCGATGATCCACGACAGGTAGCGCTGGTAGCGGTGGATCAGGTCGTACCCGATGAAGATCAGGATGAAGCAGACTACCCCGCAGATGATGATCCCGATGTTGATCGACGTGTGAATGGTCAGGTTCAGGGTCTGCGCCGCCAGCACGAACCCGAGCGCGGTGAAGGCCACCCCGGAGAAGATCGTCGCCAGGCACGGCAGGATGTTGCCGAGCAGGCCGAACTGCGCCCGGCTCTGGATCATCTGCGGCAGGCCCATCCTCGGGCCCTGCGCCGAGTGAGAGGCCATGAACAGGGCACCCACGCCGTTCCCGAGGATGATCGTGATCAGCGCCCAGGTGAGGCTCAGGCCCAGCTCGACGGCGATGGCCCCGGTGATCAGCGCGACGATGTTCATGTTCGGCGTGAACCAGACCGTGAACAGGTGCCAGGCCCTTCCGTGCCGCTCGGCGTCGCCGACGTGCTCGACGCTCTTCGACTCGTGCTGGAGTGCCCGACGCACCGCGGTGCCTGCGGCCAAAAGAATCACTCCCCCTACGCTGCCGTGCCAGTCTGCGACACGAACAAACCAGAGCCTGAACCGCCGCCGAACCTGTCACGAGTGCCGGCCGGTCCCTCACCGCAAGGGGGACGTTGCTTATCCGCGCCTCTGTGATAGTTCGTTTCGAATGATGCGAAGCTTATGGTACGCTCCGAATCGTGTCAAGGAGACTGTCAAGTACCTCCTACCTGGTTCTGGGGCTTATCGCACTGCGTGGCCCGAGCGCCTCTTACGACCTGAAAAGAGCGGTCGGCCGCTCGGTCGGTTACTTCTGGCCGTTCCCGCACACTCAGCTCTATGACGAGCCCATGCGGCTGGTCGAGGCGGGCCTGCTGACCACGACGAGCGACGATCACGGCCGGCGCAAGCGCACGTACTCGCTCACACCCCGCGGTCTCGAGGTGCTCCGGGAGTGGCTCAACGATTCGGACGCCCGGATCTGGCAGGTCCGCGACGAGGGTGAGCTCAAGCTGTTCTTCAGCGAACTCGCCGGCGAAGGGACGGTCGAGAAGCTCGCCGCCGAGCAGGCACGCTTCCACGAGGCCCGGCTCGGCGAACTGCAGGCGATGCTGGAGCGGTACGCCGGCATCGATGACCTGACCAACCGGCTGGCACCGCTGCTGCTCGGGGTGCGGGTGGAGCGGACCTGCCTGGACTTCTGGCAGGAGGTCGAGGCCCGCGGGCTGAAGGCCGTGATCGCGGCTGCCGGCGAGGCGCCGGACGCGAATAAAAGGAAGGCAGGCTGATATTGCCGGGCCGTTCTACTGCTCCTTGTTGGCGGGGCCCGCCGGAAGCAATTTGGCGAGCGTGAGCAACTGTATGTCCGAGGTGCCTTCGTAAATACGGAACAGGCGGCAGTCGCGGTAAAGGCGCTCGATTTCCGCCTCTTTCATGTACCCATAGCCGCCATGGATCTGCATCGACTTGTCCACGACAGCGAAGCAATTCTCGCTGGCGATGTACTTGGCGATGGCGGACGCCCGCCGGATGTCTTTCCCGGCGTCCTTGGCCCCGGCCGCCTCGTACGCTGCCAGGCGCGCGGTTTCCACGAGCACGTCCATTTGGCCCAGCGATAGCTGAATGGCCTGGAAATCCCGGATGCTCCTGCCGAATTGCACGCGGGCCGACGAATAGCCGAGCGCAAGGTCCAGGGCGCGCATCGCCACGCCGTTCGCGAGCGCCGCGACGTCGATCCGCGAGGAGCTGACGACCTGCATCGCCAGGCGGCCCCCGGCGTTCTCCTCGCCCAGGAGGGCATCCGCGGGGACCAGCACGTCGTGCAGCGAGACCTCGTAGGCCTGCTCGCCCCGGCAGCCCAGCTTGGCCAGCGGCGTCGAGTACTCGATGCCGTCCGAGCGGGACGGCACGACGAAGGCGCTGATCCCGCGGAAGCCGGCGTCGCGATCGGTCTTCGCGAACACCAGCATGACGTCCGACTCCCTGGCGCTGCTGATGAAGATCTTCGTGCCGTTGAGGCGCCAGCCCTTGCCGTCGCGGACCGCGCTGCTCCGCATGCTCGCGATGTCCGAGCCTGCGTCCGGCTCGGTGAGCGCGAACGAGGCGCGGATCTCGCCGCTGGCCAGGCCGGGGAGGTACCTGGCCCTGGCCGCGTCGTCGCCGAAGAGCAGCAGTCCCTCCATGCCGAGGTAGTGGCCGCCCAGCGCGGAGCCGACCGACGCATCCGCGTACCCGAGTTCCTCGATGGTCACGACCAGGGTCGTGGCGTCGAGACCGAGGCCGCCGTATTCAGCCGGGACGGTGATCCCGGTCGCGCCGAGTTCGGCGAGCCGTTTCAGGATGCCCGCCGGATCCTGCGCGCTCTCGTCGCGCGCGGACGCGCCCGGCATCACCTCGCGCCGCGCGAAGGCCCGGATGACCTCCCGGAACTCCCGCTGCTGCTCGCTGAGCCCGATCACTCCCGCCGTCCCTGGACCGGCTTCATGTCCTCGGCCGAGCTCAGTACGTCCAGTGCCTCGTCGTAGCCGGCGTCGGCGTAGCGCACGACCCCGATGCCGGTGTCCGCGGTGAGGACGTTCGCCAGCCTGCGCTCCGACTCCGGCGTTCCGTCAGCCACGACCGTCACGCCGGCGCTCTGGAAGTACCCGGCGTACCCGCCGCCGCCGCCGTGAATCGCCACCAGGTCAGCCCCGGCAGCGGAGTTGACCAGCGCATTCAGCAGCGGCCAGTCCGACACGGCGTCGGAGCCATCCCTCATGTCCTCGGTCTCACGCAGCGGCTGCGAGACCCCGCCGCTGTCGAGGTGGTCGCGGGTGAAGGCGACCGGGCCGTGCAGCTTGCCGTCGGCGACGGCCCGGTTGACCATGACCCCCAGCTTCGCCCGTTCGCCGTGACCCAGCCACGCGATCCGGGCCGGCAGGCCCTGGAACCGGACGTGCTCGCGGGCCAGCGGGATCCACGAGCTCGCCAGGCTGTCCGGGAAGGACGTCAGCACGAGCTCGTCGATGAACGCGATGTCTTCCGGGTCGCCGGAGATTGCCACCCACCGGAACGGGCCGACACCGCGGCAGAACAGGGGCCGGATGTATTCGGCCATGAAACCGGGGATGGACAGCGTGCCCTCCAGGCCGCCGAGCCGCGCCTGCTCGCGGATGTTGTTCCCGTACTCGAAGACGACGGCGCCCTGGTCGCGCCACGCGAGCATCGCCCGGACGTGCTCGACCATGCTGGCCCGGGCCAGCCGCTCGAGCCCGCCCGGGTCGTCGGCTCTCATCCGCTCGAGGCTCTCGCCGTCCAGGCCGACCGGTACGTACCCCTGCACGGGATCGTGCGCCGAGGTCTGATCGGTCACGATGTCTGGCGTGACGCCCCGGCGGACCATCTCGGGGAGAAGCTCCGCGGCGTTGCCGAGGAGGCCGACCGAGAGCGGAAGCCCCTCCGCCTGCGCCGTCTTGGCCCACTCCAGCGCCTCGTCGAGAGAGCCGGTCGAGCGCTCCAGGTAGCCGGTGTCGATCCGCCGCGCGATACGGGCCGGGTCGACCTCGACGCAGATACCGGCACCGCCCGCCATCACGACCGCCAGGGGCTGTGCCCCGCCCATGCCTCCGAGGCCTGCCGTGACCACGAGCCGTCCGGCCAGGGTGCCGCCGAAGTGGCGGCGGGCCGCCTCCATGAAGGTCTGGTATGTGCCCTGGACGATGCCCTGGGACCCGATGTACTGCCAGTCGCCCGCGGTGTACCCGCCCCACATGATCAGCCCGCGACGCTCCAGCTGCTCGAAATGATCGCTCGTCGCCCACTTGCCGACCAGGTTGCTCGTGGCCATAAGCACCATTGGCGCGTCCGCGCTCGTGCGGAGAACGACGACCGGCTTGCCGGACTGAATAACGAGCGTCTCGTTGTCTTCGAGAGATTGCAGCAATGAAACTGTCTTCTCGAGCGATGACACATTTCTCGCGGCCTTGGCCCGGCCCGCGTAGACAATAAGGTCTTGTGGTCGCTCGGCGTTATGTAGCGTGTTTTCGAGCATCCGCAGCAGGCTCTCTTGCCGCCACCCCTTGCATCGCCGCTCTCCGCCGGTTTGAATCTGCCCAATTTCGACCGCTACATCCGCCATGAACAGGGACTATACAGAAGCGGAATGACGTGCCGCAAACCTGGCTTCGGTGCTGTTACCGCGCCCCGTGCCCGGCGCTCCCGGCGGCGAGGCACCGGGCCGCATGCCAGGGTGGCTTGCCACGGCCCGCGAGGTCATGCTTTCGTAGGCTGGAACCCCACGTTCACTCCGTGACACACGCACCGCTGCGAGAAGGAGCGACATGAGCAGGACCAGACTCATGCCGGGCGATCTGCCCCCGAACAGCCTCATGCCGCAGAGCTTCTCGCATGGGTGGAAGGTCGACGATGCCCGCGGGCTGCTGTTCGTTGGCGGGCAGATATCCGCGGACCGGGACGGCGTCGTAGCGGACCCCGGCGACCTTCAGGCCCAGGTGCGCAACGTGTTCACGAGCATCGGCAAGGTGCTCCGCGACGGCAATGCGGCGTGGTCCGACGTTGTCAGGCTCGACGCGTACTACCTGCTCACCGGCGACGAGGACCCCGCCGGCTACTGGGACGTGGTCTCGGCCGTGAGTTCGGAGTTTCTGCCGGATCCCGGGCCGGCCTGGACGGCGGTGCAGGTACCCGGCCTCGCCTACGCCGGCCTCCTGATCGAGATCGACGCGACCGCCGTCGTCGGCGGGTGAGCGGGCCGGCCATGGAAAAGCAGCGCCTCATGCCCCCCGACCTGCAGTGGCACTGGTCGATGGCCGTGCCGACCTCGCAAGGCTGGCGTATCGACGATCCCGGAAGCGTGGTCTTCACCGGCGCCCAGTTTTCCATCGACGCGAGCGGGAAGACGCTCGGCAGAGGCGATATCGAAGTCCAGACCGAAAACGTCTTCACGAACCTCACCCGCGTGCTGCGGGACGCGGGGGCCGACTGGTCGAACGTCGTCAAGATGAACACCTTCTACGTGTTCGACGGACCCGAGCAGGAGGCAACCGGGTTCTGGGAGAAGATGACGAGGGTCCGGGTGCGGTTCTACGCAAACCCGGCCCACTGCGGGACGGGTGTCCGGGTGTCCGGGCTGCCGGGCGACGGACTGCTCATCTCCGCGGCGGCCATCGCGGTACTGCCGCCGCAAGGGTGACCCGTGGACGAGAAGCTGCTTCTGGACGAGGCTGCCGGGCTGGCAGATGACATCACGGCGCTGCGCCATGCCCTGCATCGCGAGCCGGAGATCGGCCTGGACCTGCCGCGGACCCAGCGGAAGGTGCTCGATGCCCTGGCGGGCCTGCCGCTGGAGATCACGCAGGGACGGCAAACCTCGTCGGTGACGGCAGTCCTGCGGGGAGCGGGCCACCGGTCGCCCGGTGCCCCCGCCCCCGTCGTGCTGCTGCGCGGCGACATGGACGCGCTGCCGGTTCACGAGGCGGGCGACTCCCCGTTCCGGTCACAGATCGACGGGGTGATGCACGCGTGCGGCCACGATCTGCACACCGCGATGCTCGTGGGTGCGGCCCGCCTGCTGTGCCGGCATCGCGATGACCTCGCCGGAGACGTCGTGTTCATGTTCCAGCCCGGGGAGGAGAGCTGGGACGGCGCCGGCGTGATGATCGATGAGGGCGTGCTCGAGGCCGCGGGCAGTCCGGTCAGCGCGGTTCTGGCCCTGCACGTCTTCTCCGGACTGGTGAAACACGGGGAGTTCTTCACCAGGCCCGGAACCATGATGGCTGCCTCGGACCAGCTACACGTCACCGTCTTCGGCGAGGGCGGTCACGGTTCCGCGCCGCATCTGGCCCTGGATCCGGTTCCCGCGATCGCCGAGATGGTCCTCGCCCTGCAGACCATGGTGACCCGGCGGTTCGATGTCACCGATCCCGTCGTCCTCACGGTCGGGCTGATGGAGGCCGGCACCAAGGCCACCGTGATTCCCCCGGCTGGGCGTTTCCAGGCGACCATCCGCACGTTCTCCGAGCGCACCCGGGAACGGGTCATGAACCTCTCGGTCCGCCTTGTCCGGGCCATCGCCGAGGGCCAGGGAATGGACGCCGAGGTGAATTACGTGCCGGGCTACCCGGTCACCGTCAACGACGAGTCCGAGACCAAGATGACCGTCGCCACCATCGACGACCTGTTCGGCCAGGCCCGGCGGGCCGAGATGCCGCACCCGCTGGCGACCGCCGAGGACTTCTCCCGCGTCCTGAACCGGGTACCCGGAACCTTCGTGGGCCTCGGCGCAGCCCCCGCGGACGCAGACCCGGCGACCGTGCCGTTCAACCACTCGCCGACCGCCACGTTCGATGACGGGGTCCTGCCCGACGGTGCCGCCCTGTACGCCGGATGGGCTATCCAGCGCCTGGCCCAGGAGGCCGCGGCGCGTTCCGGGGCCGGCGACGGTGACCGCTAAGGCCGCCACCGACCCCGCTGTCCACGGGACCCGGACGGTAGAGCGGGCACTTGCCCTGCTGGCCGAGGTCGCCGCGAACGACGGCCTGAGCCTGGCAGAGGTGGCCCGGCGGGTCGGCCTTTCGCCGCCTACCGCGCTGCGCCTGCTGCGGACCCTGGAGTCCGGGGAGTACGTGGTGCGTGACGGCCACGGCGCATACCACGGCGGCAGTCACCTCATTCAGATCGCGGCGACCTACATGGGCAGCATTCCGCTGTACCGCCTGGCCGACCGCCACCTCACGGAACTGCGCGATCAGACCGGTGAGACGTCCTATCTCGGCGTGTTCGGTCCCGGCTCCACCTGCCTCTACGCCCGCCTGGCCGAGAGCGATCACGCGATCCGGCATGTCAGCTGGCTGGGCAAGACCGTCCCCCTCGGTGGAACCGCCATCGGCGCCGCCCTGCTCGGCCACTGCAACAGGCGGGGCTACGTGTCCACCCGGCACACCATGGAAGACAACACCACCGCCATTGCCGCACCGGTGTACTGGCCGGTCAACACCGTTACAGCGGCGCTCAGTGTGGTCGGGCCGACCTTCCGGATCTCCGAGGCCAAGATGCGTTCGATCGGCCAGCTGGTAGTGGCACACGCTGACGAGCTGGCCAACGAGCTTGGCATGCCGGCGCAGAGCGCCGGGGTCGCTGGCGGTAGGTGGGGACGTAAGTCCCTCACCAGCCACTAGGAGGGCAAGGATCGGGTTCCGACGCAGGGCTCCGCTGTCGAGTGTCTTCCTCCGCTCGGGGTGGCCAGACGTCGAGTTGCATCATGTCGGTGGGTGTTTCGCGGCGCAGCACGGTGGTGGCGCGCCCGCCGGAGACGAAAACGACGGCGGGCCGGCCCAGCCGGTTATAGGAGCTGGCCATGGAGTACCCGTAGGCACCGGTGACGAGGCTGCAAACCACGTCGCCGACCGCGAGATCGTCGGGCAGCATGGCGCCGGCTGCCAGGATGTCACCCGATTCGCAGTGCTTGCCGACCAGGGTGACCGGATGTTCCTGGCCGTGCGGCCGGGCGGGGGCGAGCACTTCATACTTGGCCCCGTAGAGGGCGACGCGCATGTTGTCGGTCATTCCCCCGTCGACCGCCGCGATCGTCGTGCCGTCGGGGAAGTGCTTGACGGTGCCCACGGTGTAAAGGGTGATCGCGGCCGAGGCGACGATCCAGCGGCCGAGTTCGCAGGTCAGCCTGACCGCTGGCAGCGTGTCGCTGCCAGCCTGCCGGACGGTCCGGGCGAAGTCCACGATGCTCGGCGCGGTTTCGCTGACCGTGTAGGCGACGGCCAGGCCGCCGCCGACGCATAGCTCGGGGAGGTCCCAGGCGCGCAGGTAGGGCATGGTCTTGCGTACCGCTTCGTCGTAGACCCGCAGGTCGCGGATCTGCGATCCGAGGTGCATGTGGATGCCGCGCAGCCGGACCGAGCGGCTGGCCAGCATTCGTTCGACGAGCTGGTCGGTGGCGGCTGCTTCGATGGGCAGGCCGAACTTGGAGCTGCTGTGCCCGGTGGCAATGCTGGGGTGGGTGTCCGGCATGACGCCGGGGCTGATGCGGAGCCAGGCGTCGGCCGGAGGGTGCCCGGCGCTGGTCAGTGCGGTTACCCGGTCGAATTCGTCCGCGGAGTCGATCACGAGGCGGTGCACGCCCTGGTCGAGTGCCAGCTGGATTTCGGCCTCGGACTTGTTGTTGCCGTGCATCACCAGGCGGTCCGCTGGGACGCCCGCTGAGCGGGCGACCAGGAACTCACCCGCGGACGCCACGTCGAGGGTGAGCCCTTCGCTGTGTGCCAGGGCAGCCATGGCCTGGCAGCTGAAGGCCTTGGTGGCGTAGCTCACTCCGTCGGGGAAGGCAGCGAGGGCTTCGCGGCAGCGCTGGCGCAGGTGTTCTTCGTCGTAGACGATCAGTGGCGTGCCGATCTCGGCGGCGAGATCGAGCGCGTCGCATCCACCGATTGCCAGGCGCCCGGGGCCGACCACTGCGGTGTCGGGCAGGATCGGCGAGCCCGGCGTGACTGGGGTCATCGCGGCAGATCCTGAAGGTCCCACAGCCTTCAGCCCGGCGTCTGCCACGGCCCGTGTTGCGCCGATCCCGGTCATGCCTTCTCGTCGATCGCGCCCAGAACCCGCCAGTTGTCCTCGAGCCGGTCCAGCCGGCCGGCCGCCGGCGTCGCCAGCAGCCCGGCGACAGCGGCGACGAAGGCGTAGCCGAGAGCCAGCGAGGCGACCTGGCTGTCGAACGGCCCTGGGCCGCGCGCGCTGACGGCGAAGGCGGCCGCTGAGGCCTCGGCCAGCGGTGAGAGCGGGCTATCGGACAGGCTGATGACGTAGGCGCCGGAACGCGCCACGAGGCGCAGCGCGTTGAGCACCCAGCGGTCATAACGGCGCTGGTCGATCACCAGGGCGGTGTCGTCGGGCCCCGCTGAGGCCAGCAGCTTCCCGACGTGCAGGTCATTTCCGCCGACCTTGACGACGCCGTCGCGAAGCATCGCAAGCTGGTCACCCAGCAGATCGCCCACGCCCGCCGCGCACTCAGCGGCAATGATCAGAACCCGGCCCCGGCATTCCGCCATGCGTTTGGCGGCCTCGTCGAAACTGACCTTGTCGACCCGGCCGAACGTGTCCTGAAGATTGTCCAGCTCGAAAGACAGCGCCCGCGCCACGACATCACCGGGCGCCGGCTCGCGGATCCGCTGCCGGGCCGGGCGGAGCTGGGCGGCCAGGTCCTCTTGCGCCAGCGCCTGCAGCTGACCGAACCCGTCCAGGCCCAGCTTCGCAGCAAGCCGGATGATCGTCGTCCCGCTCGTCCCGATCGACTGCGCTACCGAGGCCAGCGTGCCAAACGCGACAGTCTGCGGATCCGCGAGCACACCCGAAGCAACTCGCCGCTCGGCGTGCGTCAGCCGGTCTCTTTGCTCATCGATGAGGCTTGCAAGGCTCACGGCGTAAATGCTACCGTCTGCTTCACTCTGAAGTAAACACTCCGGAGGCCGAGAGCGAGCTGGAGCGTGCATCATGAGACGACTCATCGCCGCAGCCACCCTGATCGTGCTGACCGGTTGCGCGACAGCGGCCTGCACAAGTGCTCACGTGACAACCACCTCGCAGAACTCGGCTCCGGTTGCACAAGCCCTGCGGGGATTCCGGCCGTCCACATCCGGCGTGCTCACCGTGGCCACGAACCTGCCCGGTCCCGGTTTCTGGGATGGAAACAGCCCATCGACGATGACCGGCGGCTTTGAGTACGGCATGGCGCAATACATGGCCAAGGCCCTGCACCTGAAGCTGAAGGTCATCAATGTCGGCTGGGACGGGCTTGTCGCGGGCGAAGTCAAGGGCTTCGACCTGGCCCTGTCCACCATCAACATCACCCCGGCCCGGCAGAAGGTGGCGCTGTTCTCGATCCCGTACTTCGCCTCCAACCAAGGAGTGCTCGTCCGCACCGGCACGAAGGTGACCAGCGCCAACGCGCGTTCATTGCGGTGGGGGGTCGAGCAGTCGAGCACCAGCTACGCCTACCTCACCGGGACCCTGAAACCGGTCCAGCAGCCGCGTGTCTATCAGGATCAGCCCTCGATGTTCGCGGCCCTTGCCGCGCACCAGATCGACGCGGTGCTGCTGGACACCGTCGAGGTGCTGGCCGAGGCCAAACAGGCCGGCGGGGCGCTGCAGGTCGTCGGCCAGTACCGCACCGGCGGCGTCTACGGGGCGCTGCTGCCCAAAGGATCAGCCAACCTGAGGATCGTCAACACGCTCATCAGGCAGATGCAATCCAACGGGACGCTGACACACCTGGACAAGGAGTACCTCGTACCGGAGTTCGGCCAAGACCCCGACGCCATCCCCTATCTGCAGCCATGACGGTGACGAAAGGCGGCAACCGCGACCGGCTGCAGCGGACCGCTCGCGCAGCGGCAGAAACGTCGGCGCTCCCCAGCAAACCAGCGAGATTGCCGGGCAGCCAGCCGTGGCCATACCTGGCCCTGCTGATACCGCCCACCGGCATCCCCGCCGTGCGCAAGCATCTGGCTGCCCGGCGAGCAGCCCGCAGCGGTGACAACTTCACGGCGCGGGCGCTGGCAGCCGAGGCGGCCACATGGAGCTGGTACTCGGCGACGCTTGCCTTCACCGTTCTGCTCGTCGCGTTCGCGGTCCTGTTCCTCACCGCCAGCAATCACGCGGTCATCGACAAGTTCTTCAACCCCAGTGTGCTCAGATCATCGGCGCCCGAAGTCCTTCGGGGATTCCTGGTCAACGTCGAACTGTTCCTGATCGCCGAGGTGCTCGTGCTGCCGTGGGCCCTGTTCGTCGCCTGCCTGCGCATGCTGCCGGGACCTGCGGCCAGGCCGATCCGGGCCCTGACCATCGGGTACGTGGACCTCTTCCGCGGCCTGCCCGCCGTCGTCGCCATCTACCTGATCGCCTTCGGGTTCCCGATAGCTGGGCTGCCCGTCCTTGGCAGCATGACCGGCTTCGAGCTGTGCGTTCTGGCCCTGGTCCTTATCTACGGCGCCTACGTCTCCGAGGTGTTCCGCGCCGGGCTGCAGAGCGTGCACTGGAGCCAGGCCGCCGCCGCCCGATCACTCGGGCTGTCCCATGTGCAGACGCTGCGCCACGTGATCGCCCCGCAGGCGATCCGCCGGATGATCCCGCCACTGCTGAACGACTTCATCGGGCTGCAGAAGGACACCGCACTGGTCAGCTTCGTCGGTCTGCTCGACGCGTTCAATCAGTCGAGGATCGTGGCGAGCAACGAGTTCAACCTCTCGGCGGTCACGGGCGTAGGCATCGCCTTCGTCCTGATCACCATTCCCACCGCGCGGCTGGTTGACCGGCTCACCGCGCGCGACGCCCGCCGGCAAGGAGCGCAGGCATGACCCCGCTGCTCGCCCTCCAGGAGGTGGGCAAGCGGTTCGGCTCGGCCGAGGTGCTGCGGTCGGTCACCCTGGACCTCGAGGAGCACCAGGTGATGAGCCTGATCGGGCCGTCCGGATGCGGCAAGTCCACCCTGCTCAGGTGCATCAACGCGCTAGAGTCCATCGACACTGGTGTGATCCGCATCAGCGGGGAGCGGGTGTCCGGGCCCGGTGTCGACCTGAACCGGCTCCGGCGTGAGGTTGGCATCGTCTTTCAGAGCTACAACCTGTTCCCGCACATGACGGTGCTCGAGAACGTCACCCTGGCCCCACGCCGGGTGCTCGGCATGCCGCGGGCCGAGGCCGAGGCCACGGCCGAGCAGCTGCTGTGCCGCATCGGCTTGCGGGAGAAGGCACGTGAGTACCCAGAGCGGCTCTCCGGCGGCCAGCAGCAGCGGGTGGCCATAGCCAGGGCGCTGGCCATGGGACCCCGGCTGCTGCTGCTCGACGAGATCACCAGCGCGCTCGACCCTGAGCTCGTTGGAGAGGTTCTCGGCATCGTCCGCGAGCTTGCCGCCGAGGGCATGACCATGGTGCTGGCCACGCACGAGATGACCTTCGCCCGCGATGTCTCGGACATCGTCTGCTTCCTCGCTGGCGGCACCATCTGCGAGTCGGGCCCGCCCGACGCCGTCCTGCGCAACCCGCAGCAGGAACGCACACAGGCATTCCTGCGCCGCATTCTCCAGGCACAGCGCATCTAACCGGACGGCTGCCGCCGTCAAGGCCGACCAGGGATGGAGCCGCCCGTGGACCTCGCGAAACTCTACATCGACGGCCGCTGGGCCGACCCGCTCAGCGACGAGCACATCGACGTGCTGAATCCCGCGACCGAAGCTGTCGTCGCACGCGTGCCGCAGGGCACATCGGCTGACGTCGGCCGCGCCGTGGCCGCCGCCGCGGCCGCGTTCGGCCGCTGGAGCACGACGCCGGTACCCGAACGGCAGCGCTACCTGCACGCTCTAGCCAACAAGCTGCGCCACCAGGCTGCTGTGATCGCCGACACGATCGTGGCCGAGCTTGGCATGCCCATCGACGCCGCGCTCGACGTTCAGGCCCTCGGAGCTGCCGAGATCCTGCAGAACTACGCCGATGAGATGGACACGGTCACCTGGGAGCACAAGCTCGGCAACTCGCTGGTCGTGAAGGAATCGGTCGGGGTCGTCGGGGCGATCACCCCGTGGAACTACCCGCTGTACCAGATCGCGTCCAAGGCCGGGGCTGCGCTCGCGGCCGGCAGCACGGTCGTGATCAAGCCGAGCGAGCTGACCCCGCTCAACGCCTACCATCTGGCCGCCGCCGCGGAAGCGATCGGCTTGCCCGCCGGGGTACTCAACGTGGTGCCAGGCACCGGTCCCGAAGCCGGTGAAGCCCTGGCCGGGCACCCGGGCGTCGACATGATCAGCCTGACCGGCTCGACCAGGTCAGGACGGCGGGTGGCCGCGCTCGCCGCGCCCGGGATCAAACGGGTCGGCCTCGAGCTGGGCGGCAAGTCGGCGGCCATCGTCCTCGACGATGCCGATCTGGAGACCGCGGTCCGCGCCGTGGTCCGCAACTGCTGCCGCAACTCGGGACAGTCGTGTTCGTCGCAGACTCGCCTGCTCGTCCCGCGCGGCCTGCTCGGGCAGGCGACCGAGATCGCAGCGGCGGCTGCACACTCCCTCCAGCTCGGCGATCCCGCCGAGCACGGCGACCACCTCGGCCCGCTCATCTCCGCAGCCCAGCGCCAGCGCGTCCGTGCACTCATCGACGAGGCAGTGGCAGGTGGCTGCGCCCTCGCCGCGGGCGGCTCAGCCACCCCGGACGGCTTCCCCGTCGGCTACTACGTCGAGCCCACCGTCTTCAGCGACGTCGATCCCGGCGCAAACATCGCCCAGGCCGAGGTGTTCGGGCCGGTGCTGTGCCTGATCGGCTACCAGTCTGCCGATGACGCGATCGCGATCGCGAACAACAGCAGCTACGGGCTGTCGGGAGGAGTGTGGTCGAGCAGCAGCGACCGGGCCCTGGCCGTGGCGCGCTCGCTGCGGGCCGGCGAGGTCCAGCTCAACGGCGCGCCGTTCAACGTCCGGGCGCCGTTCGGCGGGTACAAACAGTCCGGATACGGCCGCGAACTCGGCCCCTACGGAATCGAGGAATATCTGCAGACCAAGGCCATCCATCTGTGAGCCGGCCACCAGCCAGTCCCGCCGGGCCCTCCCGGACCTTCGACGCCATCGTCGTTGGCGCGGGCATCATCGGCAGTGCCATCTGCCTGGAGCTCAGCCGGGCCGGGCGCCGGGTCCTATGCGTGGACGCCGGGCCGGCGGCGGGCTCGGGCTCCACCGGTGCCTCATCCGCGATCGTGCGCTTCCACTACACCGACGCCGTAGCCACCACCGTGGCCTGGGACTCCTACTTCGACTGGACCGCATGGCCCGACCACGTCGACCTGCCACCCGGTGAGCCGCTGGCCACATACGTAACCACAGGGGCCCTGGTCCTGGACGCTCCCGGCAGCGCCCGCCGGTCGACGCTCGGCCATTTCGACACGCTCGCCATCCCCTACCAGGAACTCACCGGCCCCGACATCCGCAGCGACTTTCCCGAGATCTGCACCGAGTCGTTCTGGCCACCCAAACTGCCAGACGACCCCGCGTTCTGGGATCCGGGCCACGGCGAGCTCACCGGCTACCTGACACCCGCCGCCGGCTACGTCGACGATCCACAGCTCGCCACCCGAAACCTGATGCTCGCGGCCGCCAGGGCCGGCGCGTTGTTCCAGTTCCGCCGGATAGTCCGCCGGGTGATCGTTGCCGGTGACCGCGTCGCAGGCGTAGAACTCGACGGCGACGAGACCGTGTCCGCACCCATCGTGGTCAACGCCGGCGGCCCAGCCAGCGACCGCCTCAACCAGCTCGCCGGGGTCACGGGCGACATGGCTGTACGCGGCCGCCCGCTGCGCACCGAAACCCACGAAATACCAGCCCCGCCGGGTTTCCGCACCGGCCACGGCGGCGTCTTTGTCACCGATGCCGACCTCGGCGTCGCGTTCCGGCCACACGGCCAGAACCGGCTCCATATCAGCAGCATGGAGCCCGCATGCGACCCACTGGAGTGGGTCGGCGATCCATGGACCTACCGCAACCAGCCGACGCAGAACTTCTACGACCGGCAGACCCTCCGCGTAGCGAGAAGACTCCCAGGGCTGAGCATCCCGTCACGTCCCAGCGGCATCGGCGCGCTCTACGACGTCACGCCGGACTGGCGGGCCATCTTCGACCGCAGCGCCCTGCCCGGTTACTACCTGGCTTGCGGCACCAGCGGAAACAGCTTCAAAATCGGCCCAATGGCCGGGCGGATGGTCACCGCCATCATCGACGCATGCGAAGCAGGCCACGACCACGACCGTGATCCGGTCATCTTCACCACGCCGCACCACAAGCGGCCAATCAGCCTCGGATATTACTCACGGCTAAGAAAAGTCGCACCGGACGCGCCCCACAACGCCATCGCCTGAGTGCACGTGAACTCCCCCAGTACCTGCGATACCCCTTCGAACCAGACAGTGGCCGGACCCTGATGAAGGTCGGCGCAGCGACCGGGTCGATCTTTTAAGTCTGGGCCCATATATTCTTGCTTTGATCTTGGAAGCTGGCCTCCGATGGTAATTGGTTTTATTGTCGGTGTATGGACCTGTCGAGCACACATCTGGGTGTCTGGGCAGGTGCTGAGTAGGGACTGATCGGCGGCCTCTGCGCGGAAGCGCTCTGGCTTTACTCGCGGATCCGCGCAGGCCCACTGGCAGCGTGTTTACGCTCGCCGACCCGGCCAGGCCGACAGAGCCGCCGCCGCAGCCCGGATGCTGCAACGGCTCGCCGCCGCGATCAGCGCCGAGCTGACCGCGATCGAAAGCGCCGAACGCCGCGCCGACGACAACCGGCGCGTCCGCTACGCGGCCGCCATCGGCTTCGTATCCGCGGCCGCGATCCCGATCGGCCTGATCCTCGCATTCCTGAGCACCAGCACCTCGCAGGTGAACAGGGCGTGGTCCATGTTCAGCCACCACTACCTCGGCATGTACCTGGCAGTCGTCGCCATGATCGTCGTCGGTGCACTGCTATGGATGATCCCGCCGTTGCGGCACGGCGCGAACACGGAACGGGGGCCCGGTCGCTGAGTTGCTCCACAGCTCGACCGCCACGGTGGTCAGCCCGGCAGCGAAGTCGGGCGACCACTCTGGCTGGCGTAGAGGCTGCCGTCCGCGGCGGTCAGGGCTGCCTGTGTGGTTATCTGCTCGCGAGCCCTGCACCGGCTCCAACTGACCGCCTGCGGCGACGATGTGCGCCAGCTTGCCCGAGGAATTGCCGGCCGGCACAAAGACCCGGCAGCCGATGTCTGCCGCAGCACAGTATGTCGAGATCGCTGCCACGGCGTTGCCCGAGGAATCCAGCGTGACGGCTGCGACGACTAACCAGGTTGAATTCGTAGTGCACGGGGTCACCGGGGCTCGAGTATGAGGCCGGTGGCGGCCAGGCAGCCGTCGATGAGGTGGGGCCGGTACTGGATCTTCTTGAGCTTGCGCTTGACGATGCGGACCAGGCTGTCCACGTCGGCGGCGGCGAAGTTGGCCATGGACCGCTTGAGCAGTGACCAGATGCCCTGCGGCGAAGTCCGCCAGGTCCGGGGCCAGGTGAATATTGAGGTTGTCCCAGACACGCGCGGCCAGGAATGCGGTAGGGGTTTTGGTGGGAATCGAGGCACCGTCGTCCCGCGGGTTGCCTTTGTCCTTGGATTGGATCTGGCGGGCTTACGTGGTGGTCTGCCTGGAGGGTGCCGAGTATCCGGTGGCGCGCCGGAGAAGGACGGTGCGCTCGGGGATGTTCTTGGTGAGCGAGGCCGCGCGGCGGAACTCCGCGGCCGCCTCGTCGCGCCGACCCAGCTTGGCCAGAAGGTCGCCGCGGACGCTGGGCAGGTGGTGGTAGCCAGTCAACGCGGGTTCTGCCGCCAGGCCGTCCACGATTTCCAGGCCACGCGCGGGGCCGAACGCCATCGCCACCGCGACCGCGCGGTTCAGTTCCACTACAGGAGATGGCGTCAGCGAGGCAAGGGCCTGATACAGCGTGGCGATGCGGGCCCAGTCGGTCTGCTCCGGCGCGTGCGCCTGGGCGTGGCAGGCGGCGATCGCGGCCTGCAGCACGTACGGACCTGGCGGGCCGCCGGCCCTCTCGGCTCGAAGCAGCGCGGCGAAACCACGCCTGATCAGCAACTGGTCCCAGCGACCGCGGTTCTGCTCGGGCAGCGGGACCGGCAAGCCGTCCGGGTCCAGCCGGGCCGGTATCCGCGACGCCTGGATCTCCATCAGCGCGGCCAAGCCGTGCACCTCTGGTTCGGCCGGCATCAGCTCAGCCAGCACGCGGCCCAGTCTCAGCGCTTCATTACATAGTGCCGGGCGCATCCAGTAGTCCCCGGCCATCGCCGAATAGCCCTCGTTGAACACCAGGTAGAGCACCTCGAGCACGGACGCCAGCCGGGCTGGCCGCTCCGCGGGCGGCGGCACCTCGAACGGAATCTGGCTGCTGGCCAGGGTCCGCTTGGCCCGCACGATCCGTTTCGCGATCGTGGGCTCAGCGGCCAGGAACCCGCGGGCGATCTCCTCGGTGGTCAGGCCGCCGAGCAGCCGCAGGGTCAGCGCGATCCGGGCTTCGGTGGACAGCACCGGGTGACAGGAGATGAACATCAGCCGCAGCAGATTGTCGTCGATCTTCTCGTCGTCCAGGACAGCGGCGAGGTCCGCCTGGCCCGCGTGCTCGCTGGTTTCCAGCTCGCGGCGGAGCAGCCTCAGCTTGCTGGCGAGCCGCTCGTTGCGGCGGATGCGGTCGATGGCGTGATGCCTCGCGGTAAGCATGAGCCACGCGCCGGGGTTCGGAGGGATGCCGCCGGCCGGCCATTGCTCCAGCGCGGCGACCAGGGCGTCCTGGGCCAACTCTTCGGCTAGGCCGACATCCCGGACCAGTCCGGCGAGGCCAGCGATGATCCGCGCCGACTCGATCCGCCACACCGCCTCGATCGCGCGGTGCGCCGCGGCGGTGCCGGTATCCGGCGCCACTAACCCTCGGGGCCGGACACCTGGCGGATGTCGCCTTCGCCGTCTCCGACCATCTTCCAGAACCGGCGAGACAGTTCCAGCGCCTCCTCCTTCGACCGCACCTCGAGCAGCGCGAAGCTGACGATCACCTCCTTGGACTCGGTGAATGGCCCGTCGGTGAACGTGATCTTCCCGCCAGAGGCGCTGACGTGGGTGCCGCGGTCCAGGCCGCCCGTGGCCAGCAGCACCCCGGCCCTGGTCAGCTCCTCCACGAACCGGCCCATCTCGGCGAAAAGCTCCTTGTCCGGCTCCCTGCCGCCGGCGTTGACGGTCATCAGGAAGCGCACAGCAAAACCTCCAGAAGAAAATCCGGCGCCATGTCCATCTGGCTGGTCCCCGTTCGAAGCGTCAGCAGCAGGCCGGACACGGGAGCCCGGCCACGGCTCACGAATCGGAGGAGAGCACCATGAGGAAGATCGTAGCGGGCCTGTTCATCTCGCTGGATGGCGTCATCGAGGACGCGAACGACTGGATCGGCCCGTGGTTCGGCCCGGAGGTTGGGCAGGCTGTCGGGTCCATGATCGCGGCGCAGGACGCGATGCTGCTGGGCCGCGTCACCTACGACGGGTTCGCCGCCCACTGGCCGCAGCAGACCGGTGAGATGGCCGACACCATGAACGGCACCGCCAAGTACGTCGTCTCTGCCACGCTGGAGTCTGCGGACTGGCAGAACTCCACGCTGATCCGGCGCGACCGCGCCGCGGCCGAGATTGCCGAGCTCAAGCAGCGCCCTGGCAAGAACATCGGCATGACCGGCAGCGCGACCCTAGTGGCCTGGCTGCTGCGCGAGGGGCTGCTGGACGAGCTCCACCTGCTCGTCTTCCCGGTCGTGCTGGGTTCCGGCAAGCGGCTATTCGTGACGCCCGGGGACAAGCTGCCGCTGAGGCTGACCGACTCGGCGGCGTTCGAGACCGGGGTCGTGCACCTCACCTATGCGAAGGCATGACCGAGCGGCGGGTCCGGCGGGGCTCCGTGATCAGGTGCCCTGCCGGACCCAGCCGGTGAAGGAGATGGGCAGAGCCGGTCGCAGACCTAACCACTGCAGGAGTCCCCGGCCATGCTGGCAACCGAGCTGCTGTTCGTCTACATCTACTGCAACAGCGCGGCATAACTTGTTACAGACCTTCTCTCCCCTGCCGACCTGCGCGGCTTAGGCCGCGATCCTCTTGCGCCGGCGCTATGCCGACTATCCGGTTCTGCGCTTAGCCGGCTTTGCCGGTGCCCGGGTGACCAGGTCCGCTTGCCCGGCTGCCGGCATGTGGTGGCCGGGCCGGGTGCTTGGCGGGGTAGGCCGCAGATCTGGTAGACGCGATCCGGCGGATCGCCGCCGGGGAGCGGGTCGTCGACCCGCAGCTGGCGCTGAAAGCGCTGGAGGTGGACGGCAGCCCGCTGTCTGCCCGGGAGGCCGAGGTGCTGCGGCGGTTCGCCGCCGGCGCAGGGCCGACCGAAATCGCCGCTGACCTGTTCCTGTCCTACGGCACGGTGCGCAACTACCTGGCGTCTGCGGTCGCCAAGCTCAGCGCCCGCAACCGGGTCGACGCGGTGCGCATCGCCGCCGAGGCAGGCTGGCTATAGCCGCATTCTGGTTGGCTTTCCACCGCCACGAACGAGCCGCTTGGACGGCGCGCTGCCGGGCAGAAATCCCTGGCATCGGCCCAGGGGTGTGGCTTCATGCGCGGCTGTGCGTCAGCGGACGCGGTGACTGGGCTAGCCTCGCGCGCGGCTGCCCGGTGGGATCGAGTGGAATCTCGGCGGCCGTGGGCATGGCGGGGCAATTGATCGCCGGCAACCCAGCCCCAGCAGGTCATGCACGTCACGTGCGACCCTCAACTGCTCGCGCCCAGCAGCCATGTGGGGTAGTTCGCCTCGCAAACCCTTGAGCTCTCGAGCAAGCCCGGCCAGCCGCGACAGTGGTATCCAGCTCGTCGATTTGCGGGCTGCGGTCGAGTAGGAAGATAGACCAGCTGGGCCAGGGTGAGGCGGCTGAGTCGGCCGAACTGGCAAAAAGAGCTGAAGCCGCCGAGAAGGAAGGCGTGCGCCGCGAGTGATCGCGGTGGTCAGCTGACCCGCCTAGGGCCAAGTCGTAGCGGGCCGCAGTCGGCGGTCGCCAGAGACCAGGTGCCCGCCGACGGAGAACAGGCGTAGCCGGAGCCATTTGGTTCTCAGGCGCCCCCGATTACCCGATCCAGCCGCGACGGTGGGCTGCGGCGCCGACGGCGAACCTGCTGGTCACGTTCAGCCGGTCCATGATCGCTGAGATGTGTCGGCGGACCGTGGTGGTACTGATTCCGGCGCGCCGGGCGATTGCGTCGTCGTGCAGGCCTTCGGCCATTAGTCGGAGGACTGTGTGCTGAGCTGGGGTCACCCGGTCACCCGGCCGCATGCCGCCTTCGGGTGCCAGCGGGGTAGCGCGTTCCCACAGCATCTCGAAGTACTCCCGCAAGGCGGCGATGATGACTGGGGCGCGGATCAGCAGTGCTCCGGCGGTTCCGGCCGGGGTCAGCGGCAGCATCGCGGTCGTGTAGTCGGCGAGTTTCAGTTTCATCGGCACCTTGGGCAGCAGCCGTGCGTGCTCCCCCGCGTCCACGGGAGCCCCAGGTGGGACGCCCAAACCCAGCCCCAGTTACCTGGAGGGCAGATGCCCATCTTCTGCATTTCCTTGCCACGACCAGGGCGGCGAACCCGCGCCGTGATCGTGATCATTATCTACCTGGCGGCATTCAAGCTCGCGCCGGGTGACAGCGTGCCCTTGGCGCTCGGCGGCGCCCTCGGCGGCCTGCTGGCCCTCGAGCCCGCCTGGGCCGCGCCGAAAATATGCGAGCGTGCCCGGTGAGCCGCGGACAGCACACCGGCGGGCCAGCCGGCCGGGACGTCCCGGCT
>JASHQP010000153.1 GCA_030039095.1 Streptosporangiaceae bacterium | reverse complement strand
CAGCATCCCGAAGATGACGTTGGCCAGCGGATGGCCCGGAATGATGCTGGCGAAAGGGTTGACCCCCGGCGCCCCGCCCAGGTGCGCGGCGAGCAGGTCAATCGCGGACAGGACGCCAGGCGCGAGAAACGCTATCTGGACGAACCAGGTCTCGAGCACTATCCCGCGCCGGGAGCGCCCCTCGATCCGCTCCAGCGGCGGGGGATTGCGCCGGCCCGGCCGACGGGCCGGCGGAAGCGGCGGCGGCGCGTGGACCGGCTGTTGCGGCGGTGCTGCCTGGGCTGGCTGCTGCGGCGGTGCTGCCTGAAATGGCGGCGGCTGCGGGGGGGTCTGGAGCTGCGGCTGCTGCTGATCGCTAGCCGGCTGCTGCTGCTGCTGATCGCTAGCCTGCTGCTGTTGGTCGCCGGCCGGCTGCCAGAACACCCAGTCGGCCGGGGGTGCCGGCCAGTCCGCCGGTGCGTGCCATCCAGGCGGCGGTTCCCACCCGGGCGGCGGCTGTGGCCATCCGGGAGGCGCGCGCCAGACCCAGCCCTGCACGCTCATCAGCCGAGCATGCCGCAAACCGGGGCAAGCTGCGACGCGATGCCGCAAACGCGGATCTGGCAGCGGTCGCCGGTGATCTGGGAGACTTGTGTGCGAGGAGGCCCGCCATGGGAACGTACGAGGCCACCATCGGCATCCTTGCGGAGGAACTTGCACGGGTCGAGGAGGTGTTCCGCGGCCTGTCTCCGGACGAATGGCGGTTCCCGACGAAGCTCATTCCGGTCGACCCGAGCCTGCCGCACTGGACGGTGTTCGAGCTCGCCGGCCACTTCGACATCTCGATCGGCCTGACCGGGATGCTGATCGACGGCAAGGACGACTTCCAGCCAGCGCGCGACCGGACCAGTTTCTTCATCAATGCGCGTTCGGAGACCGCACCCGTCGTGTACGACTACGCATTCACGATGGTGCGCGGAAAGACCCCCGCGGACATGCCGCACGCGCTGCACGAGACGTTCTCGGGCGTGATCTCGCACGCGCGCTCCGTGCCCGCGCGCACGGTCGGCCCAGGGTACTTTGCCCCGATGCGCGTCGACGAGTTCGCCGCGAGCCGCATCGTCGAGGCCGTCGTACATGGCATCGACCTTACCCAGGCGCTCGGCCGCGACTACATCGCGACGACCGAAGGGATCAAGGAAACCGCGTCGATCCTCGACGACCTGCTGGCGCGCCGGACCGTGGGGCGCCGGCCCCCGGAGCTGTCGGACGACCTGGACTGGATCCTGGCGGCGTCCGGCCGGTCGGTGTTCGAGGACAACCGGCTGCCGCTGATCGGGTGACCGGTCAGGACTGCGGCGGCTCCAGGCTCTTGTAGTTGCGGATGTAGTTTTCGTACGCGGTGTTGGAGTCCTGCGTGGCCAGCCTGTCCGCCGCGGGGTGCTGGCCAGCGGGATACTGCCGGGAGATCAGGTCCGCCTGCACCTCCTGCAGGTGCGACGGCAGGGCCGCGCCCGGGGTCGCGCCCGCCGAAACGGGCACGGTAACGCCCGCGAGCGCGTCGTCGGTGCGCGGCGTGGTCAGAGTCAGCACACCGCCGAGGCCGGGTGCTGCCGCGTCCCGCGCTGTCAGCGCCGGCAGGTTCCAGCGCTGCTGCACGGTCTTGAGGATGGACGTGTGGTCGATCGGGGTGCTCCCGGCCGGCACCCGGAAGACCGTCCCGGCCTGGATCAGCGGCGACACCAGCACCGCGGGCACGCGGACGCCGAACCGCGTGAAGTCGAAGCCGAACTCGCCGGCGTCGGCGTCCGGCGGCGTCGCCCCCGACGGCGGCGCCACGTGGTCGTAGCAGCCACCGTGCTCGTCGTACGTGATGACCAGCAGCGTCTGCGGCCAGCCGGGCCCGCCGCGGAGCGCCTCATAGACGTCGTGGATGAGCTGCTCGCCGAGCGCGACGTCGTAGTTCGGGTGCTGGCTGTTCCCGGTCGAGCTCCAGCTCGGCTCCAGGAACGTGAACGCCGGCAGGGTGCCGCCCGAAGCGGCGGCCTGGAAGTCGGGGAACTTGCCGATGGTGCCGTTCGCGGCGCTCGCGACGTCGGTGAACGTCGACTTCGTGAGCGGCTCCGCATCGTAGCCGTAGATCGCCCATGTGAGGTTGCTGCTGCCGAGCAGGCCGAAGATCGACGGCGACGTGAACGTGCGCGTCTTGTCGTCCATGTGTCCCTGGCTGGTCGCCGAGCAGGCGAACGCGCGGTTCGGCAGCGTCTCGGTGGGCACCGACGCGAACCACTGGTCACACACCGCGTACGAGGTGGCCAGCGCCGACAGCACGGGCAGCGCCGCCGGCGTGAAGCACCCCATGATGTTGCTGGCGACGGTGCCGGGCACGATGGACCACGTGCTCGACTTCGACTGCCAGCCGAGCGTGTAAGCGAAGTCCTTGACGAAGCCCTGCATTCCTGGCACTTGCGAGGAGCTGGCCGGCGCGGTCTCGCTGCCGAACAGCTGGTCGTTCGTTGCCATGTAGCCTTCGCCGGGATCGGCTCCCGGCATGAAATAGGCGTTCGGCGTGGTGGGGACGATCTGGGAAACGGTCACCGCCGCCCCAGTTGAATCGGGGTTCGATTCCGTTCCGGCGAGCCCGTCGAATGGCTGGCCTGACGGTGAGACGTTCCCCTGGGCCGTGTACAGGAAGCCCAGCATGTGGTCGAAGGACCTGTTCTCCAGCATCAGCACCACAACATGGCTGATCGAAGACAGGCCGGTATCGTTGCTCACTCCCGCCCCATTCAGAATGGCTGCCGAGAACGGCAACCCGACATTCCCGCCGATGCGGCACCCTATGGTGGCACCCGGGACGCCGGTGGCGGTAGCGATTCCTGTTGCCAAGGGCAGGGCAGTTTGGCACGCGGACGCCCTCAAGACGGGCGATTTCCGGCGCTTCGGTCATCGGGGGCATGCGAATCAGCTGTTCTGGCATGTATTCGGCCTGTCGGCAGGCCAACCGTGCCATCCTCGGTAGCGACGATCATCCGAGGCGTACGTGCTCCGTTGGGAGCGGAGGTGCCATGGACTCTCGGACGGAGACCGAGTTCGCCGAGTTCATGCGCGGTCGCTGGTCAGCGCTCGTGCGGCTCGGCTATGGGCTGACCGGTGATGAGCGCCTCGCAGAGGATCTGGCGCGTGCGGCGCTGGCACGAGTGTACGCATCCTGGCCCCGGGTACTCCGGACGGGCGACCCGGACGTCTACCTAAGACGAATGGTTCTCAACGCGAGCCTTGGCAAGGTCAGCGGGCGCCGGGTGCGCAAGCGCAGGACGGGCGGTGAGCCTGAGCCGGAAACGGCTCCGGCGGCCCGGGTCGGCGATGACAGGCCGGCGCTGGTGACAGCCCTGATGCGGCTGCCGGCCGGCCAGCGCTCCGTGGTGCTGCTCCGGTACTGGATGGACATGACGGAAGCCCAGGTCGCCGCCGTTCTTGGCTGCTCGGTTGGCAACGTCAGGAGTCAGGCGTCCAGGGCGCTGGCAAGCCTCCGGGTCGGCGAGGATGCGGCCGAGGAGGTGTCGTTATGAGCATCGTCGACGAGCAGGACCTGCGTGTGCAGCTTGACGCCGTCCTCGATGCGGTCTCTCCGCCGGAGGCCCCGGTCGGCGCAGCCGCCAGGAAGGGAAAGGCCATTCAGGCCGGACGCAGCCTGGGGATCGTGGCGGGGGTGGCCATCGTCGCTGGCATCGGCGTGGGCATACCCGGCCTGCTCAACCGGCCTGCCCTCGCGGTGTCGCGCGCCAGGCCGACGGTGATGGTGCAGCAGACCTGCGCGACCGTGCCGCGCGCCACCGGGGGAACGGCGATCACGCCGGAGTCGGTCGCGGAGCGCGCCGAGCCACGGCCGGCGGCGGATTCGCCCAGCGGAGGGCGACCCGCCCCAGCGGTCGCCGAAGGAGGCTGTGCTTGGCTTGAGCCATGACGACCCCCTCCCTTCGCGACCGCCTCAGCGGCGGAGAGGCCGTGTACGGCGGCTGGACCACGATCCCCGACGTGCTGCCCGCCAGGTGCCTGGCGATGGCCGGGCTCGACTACGTCGTCGTGGACCTGCAGCACGGCAGCGCCACCGAGGGTGACCTGCCCGCGATCACCACGGCCATCAAGCACGCAGGAGCCACCCCGCTCGCCCGGGTCAGATACGCTCACCCGGCTGATATCGGCCGGCCCCTGGACCTCGGCTGCGAAGGGGTCATCGTGCCCAACGTCGAGTCTGCCCAGCAGGCCGCCATGGTCGCCGGGGCTTGCCGGTACCCTCCCGTCGGCTACCGGTCCGCCGGGGGGAACTTCGCGTTCACCGAGCCGCTGTGCTTCGTCATGGTTGAGTCGCCCGCCGCGATCGCGGAGCTTCCCGCAACCCTGAGCGTCGAGGGGGTCGACGGGATCTACGTGGGACCGCGGGACCTCTCGTTCGCACTCGGCTGTGAGCTTGATCCCGCCGAGCCAGTGCTCAGGAAGGAACTGGAGCGAGTCTGGGCGGCCTGCGCCGCGGCAGGAAAGCCGGTCGGCGTGCACGCCTCCGACGGAACAACCGCCCGGCTGTACCGGGACAACGGCTGCCGGATGATCACCGTCGCCGTCGACGCGGTCGCCGTGAGCCGCACCGCCGCAACCGAGCTCGCCCTGGCCCGAGGGGCGTGACCTTGCCCCAGGAGCGATGGACCTCCGTCGATGACTACGCCGACGCCGCCCTGGTTCCGGCCGACCCCGCGCTGGACGCGGCGCTGCAGGCCATCGTGGACGCCGGGCTCCCCGAGATCAGCGTCTCGCCGGCGCAGGGAAAGCTGCTGCACCTGCTGGCGCTGGGCCAGGGGGCGCGCCGCATCCTCGAAATCGGGACCCTCGGCGGATACAGCGCGATCTGGCTGGCCCGGGCCCTGCCGACCGGGGGCCGGCTGGTTACGCTGGAGGCGGACCCACGCCACGCCGAGGTGGCGCGGGCCAACCTCGCGAACGCCGGGCTGGCCGGCGTGGCCGAGGTGCGGGTCGGCCCGGCGCTGGACACCCTGCCGCTGCTGCACGCGGCCGGAGACGGGCCGTTCGACCTGGTCTTCATCGACGCCGACAAGCCCAGCTACGCCGACTACCTGGCCTGGTCGGTGCGGCTGTGCCGGCCCGGAAGCATGATCATCGCCGACAACGTCGTGCGTGGAGGGGCGGTGGCCGACGCCGGGAGCAGGAACTCGAACGTGCATGGGGTGCGCCGGTTCATCGAGGCCCTCGCCGCCGAGCCGCGGGTGAGCGCGACCGTGGTCCAGACCGTGGGCCGCAAGGGCTACGACGGTTTCGCGCTCGCCGTGGTCCTGCCGAACTGACCCGCCTTCCAGCCAGAAGCCGCGTGCCCCGGCCGGGACAAGACCCGGCGGGGCGCGCGGCTCGGGTGGGGCAGTACCTCTGACCTCAGTACATGCCGCAGGCGACGCTGACCTCAGTACATGCCGCGGACGACGCTGGCCACGATGTGGGCGGCCTGGACTTCCCACTTGGCGTAGGCGGTGGGGTAGCCCGACTTCTGGACGCCCTGCGCGGCCTCCCACAGCGGCTGGGTGGCCCAGCCCGGGTTGCTGTCCTGGTACTGGCGCAGCGCGCTCAGGAACGCGTCGGACGCGTAGGCCGGGTCGGTGACCTGGGCGGCCGTGCCCCAGCCCATGTCCGGCTGCTGCTGGAACAGGCCCAGCGAGTCATAGGTGCCGTAGTTGATGTTCTCGAGCGATGACTCCTGCATGGCGGTGGCCACCGCGATGACCGCCGAACGCAGCCCCATGTGCATGTGCAGTGCCTGCCGCACGATCGTGGTCGCGTTGTCGTACTGGCTCGGGGTCAGGTCCATGCTGGACTGTGGCCCGCTGACGGCGGCCGGCAGCAGCCGGTCGCTCGCGGGCAGCGGCCCGCTGGCCTGCCCGGCGACGGCGTGGGCAATCTCCCGCCAGGTGGTCGACGCCTTGTGCTCGGCCCGCTTTGCCGCGGCGGCCCGCTTTGCCGCGGCGGCGC
>JASHQP010000152.1 GCA_030039095.1 Streptosporangiaceae bacterium | reverse complement strand
GCGCCCTCCGGCACGGCGATCAGCCGTACCGGCAGGTCCAGGCTGGACAGCCACGACGCGGCCTTGATCAGGTGCGAGAGGTGCTCGAGGTTCGTCTGGATCTCATCGCGGCGGCGGATGCCGCGCATGGTGGGCACCAGGCCCAGGGCTTGGTAAGGCTCGATCATGACATGTCCCTCCGGCCCGCTGAGCTGGTCGCGGTCGGCCCGGTCCCGGGCTGTCACCTGTGTACCCCGGGACTACCCGTTCTGTCTGCATATCCGGGTCCCGGACGGGCCGAGCTCGGCTCGATAGCCCGACCGGATGACTCGCATCGCACTCATCACGGGCGGGAACCGGGGCCTCGGCCTCGCGTCGGCCCGTGCCCTCGCGGACGACGGCACCGACGTCATCCTGACCTACCGGTCCAATCCCGGGGAAGCGGACTCGGTCGTCGCCGAGCCCGCCGAGCTCGGCCGGACCGCGGTGGCGCTGCCCCTCGACGCGACCGACAGCGACAGCTTCCCCGCGTTTGCCGACGAGATCCACCGCCAGCTGCGGGAGCGCTGGGATCCGGACCAATTCGACATCCTCGTCAACAACGCCGGCTTCGACCGCGTCACCCCGTTCGGCCAGACGGACGCTGCGATGATCGACGCCCTGTACGCCGTGCACGTCAAGGGCCGATCCTGCTGACCGAGCTGCTCGCGCCCGCGAGATCACGGTCAACGCGATCGCGCCCGGGGCGACCGCCGCCGGCTTCGCGGGCGGCCGGATCCGCGACGATGAGACGTACCGGGCCATGATCACGGCCAACCATGCGCGCGGCCGCGTCGGGGAACCGGAGGACATCGGCGCTGCGGTGCGCACGATCGTGTCCGAGACCGCCGGATGGATCACCGCTCAGCGGATCGAGGCCTCCGGAGGCCAGAGCCTCTAGTAGGCCTCGGATGCCGTCGTTACGGCTGGGGACGCTTGAGCACGGCGTAGCCCAGGTTGACGACCCCGATGATGATCCAGATCAGGGCGGTGAGCATGGCGCCGGCGAAGCCCGCTGCCGCGTTGAGGATTATCGACGTCACCCACAGGGCCAGCAGCATGGACCCCAGGCCCAGCGCAATGGGCTGCCAGCCGGAGCGGTCGGCCCGGTTCGCCCGGATCGTGCGCCGCTCGGCCCGGATCAGACGCCGCTCGCCCCGGATCATGCCCTTGGCGCGGCGGCGCTGGTGCCTGCACCCCGCCGCGTACTCGTCCAGCTGCGTCACGATGCGCCGGTCGACCTCCGCCGCGACCCGGTCACCGAGACCGGCCGCGATCTTCTGGTCTATCTCGGCGCCGATGCGTTCCACCAGGCCCTCGGCCAGCGCATGATCATAGCCGGAGCCGAGGTCCTGCAGGGCGGCCACCGATGCGGCGATCTCAGCCTCGCGATCTGTAACCACTGGGCCCCTCCAACCGAGTTCCGTCAGCCCTCGCGGAAACGGTACGGACTCCGGGCGAGGGCGCGGTATGCGGCTAGCCCCCCTTCCGTCGTCGGGCCAGCCCCCCGGGAGCCTCATCCGACCTGGGCCAGGGCGGCGGCGGGGCGGAGCCTGGTGGCGCGCCACCCGCCGAGTGCCCCCGCCAGCAGCCCGCCAGCGACGCCGAGTGCCACCGCCAGCGCGATGATGCCCGGCGAAACGGGGGCGCTGAAGGGAACGGGAACGGGCTTGTCCTGCGGCCCTCCGGCGCTGGTCGTGCCGATCACCGTGACGGTCAGCGTGGGCCCGAGCGCGGTGACGAGCGCGGCACCGGCGAACCCCAAGCCGACGCCGGCCAGCGCGCCGGCGATGCCAACGGCAGCCGCCTCGCCGAAGACCTGGGCGGTGATCCGGCCGGCCCGCCAGCCCAGGGCCTCGAGCGTGCCGAACTCGGTTACCCGCCGGGTCACTCCGGCGAGGGTGAGCAGGGCCGCCAGCGTGAACGCTGCGGCGAGCGCGGCGACCGCAACCCAGGTCCCGAGGTCGGCGGCCAGCCCGGCGGAACTCGCGATGGCGTCATTTACCACGCCGGGCAGGTTCCCCGGCGTGCTGCCGACGTCGGCGCCGACGCTGCTCGCGAGCGCGTGCAGCGCGCTGGCCTGGGCATTTTTCACTCCGGAGGTCGTGGCGCTGACCGTGATGACCAGCCCGGTGCCGACCGCGAGGCCGGCGCCGGTGATGACCGCCTGCCATGGCCGGTGCCGGAGCTCGCAGCGCAGGTAGGTGAGGAAGAGCGTCACGTGGTCTGGCCGATGGCAAGCTTGCCGCCAGTCATCTGGCCGATGCGCTGCGCGCGATGGGCCACGACGCTGTCGTGGGTGACCACCACCAGCGTCAGGCCGCGTTCCCGCCACAGCTTCTCGAGCAGGGCGAGGATCTCGTCACGGGTGCCCTCGTCCAGGTTGCCCGTGGGCTCGTCGGCGAGCAGCACCGTCGGCTCCTTGACCAGGGCGCGGGCGATCCCGGTTCGCTGCTGCTGCCCGCCGGAGAGCTCGGACGGCAGGTGCCTGGCCCGGTTCGTCAGCCCCACCGCCTCCAGCGCCTGCGCCACGCGGTCACGGCGCGCCGCTGCATCCATCCCAAGCGGGGCCAGCGCCAGCTCGACGTTCTGGGCGGCGGGCAGGGTGGGGATCAGATTGAAGGTCTGGAACACGAAACCGATCGATGCGGCCCGCACGCGGGCCAACTCGGCCTCCGGCATCGCGCCCAGGTTGCTGCCGTCCAGCTCGACGGTGCCGGAGGTGGGCCGGTCGAGGCCGCCGAGCATCTGCAGCAGCGTCGTCTTGCCGTGGCCGGTCGGCCCCTGGACCGCGAGCCATTCCCCATCGCCAATCTCTGCGTCGACGCCGTCCAGCGCCATCACCGTCTCCCGGCCTTTGCGATAGCTCTTCGTGACGTTCGTCAGCGTGTACACGAGGTTCTCCCGATCATCCGGTGGGTTGACGCCGGCTCATCCGACCCGTACCAGCGCGGCCGTCGGCCGCATCCGCGCCGCCCGCCAGCCGCCGAGCGCACCGGCGAGCAGCGCACCCGCGAGCCCGAGCGCCACGGCGAGCAGCGCAACGCCGGGCGA
>JASHQP010000151.1 GCA_030039095.1 Streptosporangiaceae bacterium | reverse complement strand
CGGCCTGCTCGACGTCCTGCACGACGGCGGCGCGCGCGGCAGCCGGGGCTTCGCCGAGATCGCCGCGCAGACCGGCAGCCTGCGGTTCGACCGGCTGCAGGCCTGGCTCGACGTGGGCACCGAGCTCGGCGAGATCTCCCAGCGCGGCGGCCGGTACCGGCTGCGCGGCCGCCGCTCGCGCGCGATCGCCGCCGGGGACACGCTGCTGCGCGCCCATTACCGGTCGATGCTGGACTACCAGGCGGGCCCGTACGCAGACCTCGAGGCGCTGCTGCGGTCCGGGCCCGGCGACGGCCGATCCGACCTGAACCGCTACGCCGACGACATCGCCCAGGTATCCACAGCGGCGACACCGTTCATCGCCTCGTACCTGACCGGCGTGATCGCGGCGGCCCGCCCCGCCCGGATCCTCGACGTGGGCTGCGGCACCGCGGTCTACTCCCGGATCGCCGCAGCCGCCAACCCGACGGTGCTCGTCGACGGCATCGACCTGGCCGGGAGCGTCGTGGACGCGGCCCGCGCCGAGCTTCGCGCCGACGGCCTGGACGACCGGATCCGGCTGCACACCGGGGACATCCGCGCCTGGGCGCCCGAGGGCGGCGTCCGTTACGACCTGATCCTGCTGCTCAACAACGTCTACTACTTCCCGCCCGGCGAGCGGGTCGCGCTCTACCGCCGGCTCGGCGGGCTGCTCGGCGAGCTGGGGCAGCTCGTCGTCGCCACCCAGACGACGCCGGGCTCGATCGCGGCCGCGCACCTGAACCTCATGCTCGCCTGCCAGGCGGGTGCGGCGGCGCTGCCGCGAGAGGGCGAGCTGCAGGCCGACCTGCCGACCGCCGGATTCGAGATTACCGACATCCAGGCCATCGTGCCCACCGAGCCGTTCGTGGCCGTGACCGCCACCCGCGGCGCCGCCACTCCCTTGCGTGGTCAAAAACCGCTGTGATAGCAGCGGTTTTTGACCACGAACCGCGCGGCCCGGGACATGCGGCTTCAGGTGCGGGAAACGCTGCGGCGATGATGGTGTGATGACCACGGCTCATCTTCCGGCCAGTCTTTCGGCACCGGACCTGACCGGCTGGGCCTCGGCGCAGCCAGTGGCGGACGGCCCGTTCGGGCCCGTTAGCCAGGCCGTCAGTGCCTTCCTGGTCCGCGGGCAGGAACTCGCCGGCCGGTTCCCGGACGCCCGTGCGGCGATCAGCGAGATCCTGAACGGCGCGCGGGATGCCTACCTGAGAGCGCACGCGGGTGAGCTCTACGACGCGCTGACCAGCCACTGCACCAGGCCGCTGCGGGTGGAGGAGCTCGTCTGCCGGGCCGCGTCGGAGGTCCCCGGCCTGACCCCGGCGCCGGCCGAGATGGAGGCCGAGCGCGGGCGGATGCTCGCGGACAAGGAGGGCATCGAGTTCGCCCAGGGCCTGCTGGTGTCGCACGTGCTGGCGCTGCCCCGGGCTGGCCGGCACCTGGTGGAGTCGATGCTGCGCCCGGTTCCCGGTGCGTTCGAGCACCTGGAGGAGCTTCGGGCCACCGGCCATGCCGACCTCGGCCCGGTGCGGATCACCCGCCGCGGCCGGGCCGGCGTGCTGGAGATCACGAACGGCAAGCACCTCAACGCCGAGGACGACGTGACGCTCGACCTCACCGAGTGCGCCGTCGACATGATCCTGCTCGACCCGGACATCGAGGTCGGCGTGATCCGTGGCGGCGTGGTCGAGCACCCGCGCTATCCGGGCACGCGCGTGTTCGGGTCGGGCATCAACCTCACCCGCCTCTACCACGGGCGCATCGACTTCCTGTTCTACCTCGTGCGCGACCTCGGGTACGTGAACAAGATCTACCGGGGCATTTACCCGGAACGTGACGCGATCGAGAAACTCTGGGTCGCGGCGGTGGAACGCTACGCGGTGGGCGGTGCGTGCCAGCTCCTGCACGTGACGGATCACGTGATCGCCGCCCGGGGCGCACGCCTGTTCCTGCCCGCCCGCAAGGAGGGGATCATCCCGGGAGCGTCCAACCTGCGGCTGCCGCGGTTCGTCGGTGACCGCGCGGCGCGACAGGCGATCTTCTCGGGGCGGGAGTGGACGGCGGGCGAGCCGGATGCGGCGCTGCTGGTCGACGAGGTTGTAGAGCCCGGCGAGATGGACGAGGCGCTCGACGCGCGGATCGAAGCGCTCACGAACTCCGGCCTGGTGAACGCGGCCGCGAACCGGGCCGCGCTGCGCGCGGGCCAGGAGCCGCTGGAGGCGTTCCGCGAGTACATGGCCACCTTCTCGGTGGAGCAGGCCCGCTGCCACCTCAGCCCCGCGCTCGTCCGCAATCTGGAGGTGCACTGGAATGCCCGCGAGCGCGCCCTCTGACGACGGTCCCAACGGGGGGTCTGGGGGGACCGTCCCCCCGAGGCCAGCACCAAACGGGGGGGTCTGGGGGGACCGTCCCCCAGAGGCCAGCACTGGCCAGGTCGTATGGGATCGCGCGGAGACGCTCCCCCGCGAGCAGCTCGAGGTGCTGCAGCTTCGCCGCCTGCGCTCCACCGTCGCGCGGGTGCTGCGCGGTCAGCCTTTTGGCGCCGAGCGGCTGGCGGCCGCCGGGATAACCGCCGCCGGGGACATCGGGTCGCTGGCGGACGTGTCCCGGATCCCGTTCACCACCAAGGCCGACCTGCGCGCGAACTACCCCTTCGGGCTGCTGGCTGTCGACCGGGAGCAACTCGTCCGGGTGCAGGCGTCGAGCGGCACGCACGGCAAGCCGACCGTCGTCGGCTACACCCGGGGCGACCTGGAGACCTGGACCGAGCTGATGGCGCGGTGCATGACGATGGCGGGTGTCCGGCCCGGCATGGTGGTTCACAACGCCAACGGCTACGGGCTGTTCACCGGCGGCCTCGGCTTCCACCAGGGCGGGGAGCGGATCGGGGCGACGGTGGTCCCGATGTCCGGCGGCTTCACCGCCCGGCAGGCGATGCTGCTGCGCGATCTCGGGGCCCACGTCCTGGTCTCGACGCCGTCGTACGCGCTCGCGGTGGCGCAGGCCCTGGCCGAGTCCGGCGACGTGGCTTCGCTGCCGCTGCGGCTGGGGCTGTTCGGCGGAGAGCCGTGGACCGAGGCCATGCGCGGGCAGATCGAGCGGGCGCTTCCGCTGCGGGCGGTCAGCTTCTACGGCCTGTCCGAGATGTGCGGTCCCGGGGTGGCGGCCGAGTGCCCGGCCCGCACCGGCCTGCACGTGCAGGAGGACCACTTCGCCGTCGAGGTGATTGACCCAGTTTCCACGGACGCGGTGCCACCTGGGACCACGGGTGAGCTGGTCTTCACCACGCTGACCAAGGAGGCGCTGCCGCTGCTGCGGTACCGGACCGGCGACATCGGGTCCCTGGCCGACGCGCCGTGCCCGTGCGGGCGCGGCACGGTGCGGCTCACCGGGCTGCGCGGCCGCCTCGACGACATGCTGATCGTGCGCGGCATCAACATCTACCCGTCTACCGTGGAGGACCTGCTGCTGGACGCCGGCGGCGTGGCTCCGCACTACCGCCTGATCGTCGAGCGGCCGGGGCTGATCGACGAGCTCACCCTGGAATGCGAGCCGGACGGCGCCGGCGAGGACCCCGGGGCGCTGCGCGCCCGGCTCGAGCGGTTGCTGCGCGAGCACACCGGCCTGCGGATCAACGTGAGCATGGCCGAGCCGGGAACGATCCCGCGCAGCGAGGGCAAGGCCGTGCGGGTACTCGACCGCCGCTCTGGGGCCTGAACGTTCATCCACGGGCTGGTGTGCCAGCGCGGCCAATCGGGCATCGTGAGGGAAGGCGGAGAGGAGGCTGTCATGGCGAAGAACCCGAACGACGGAGTGTTCGGCGGCCCGGAACCCGACGAGGAGGGCACGGACCTGCTCGGCGGCCCCGAGCCTGGCTGAACCCGGCTACGACTCGGCGCGGGTGCTCTTGATGCGGTCGATCAGGGCCGCGTCATAGCGGAGTTCGTCCGCGCTCGCCGACAGGGCCATGGTCGCTGTCAGCGCGAACGAGATCACGGTGATCCCGATGATCAGCGGGAGCAGGAAGCTCTCGGCTGTCGCGCCGCCCGGGCCGCCCATGATCATGCCCGCCGGGGCGGCCGCGCGGAACACGTGCATCGCGGCCATCCCGACGTAGTGCATGCTGCTGACCGCGAACCCCATGATCAGCGAGGCGATGAGGGTGGGCCGGATTCCCGCCAGCCGGGTCGCCGCCCACAGCGCAACCGTCGACGCCGCGATGGCGATCACGAGCGACAGGAAGAGCAGCCCCGGGTCGTACGTGATCCGGCCCGGCATCCGCATCGCCGCCATCCCCAGGTAGTGCATCATCGCCACGCCCATCCCGGTGATCACGCCGCCGAGGAGCAGCGGGCCGTACCCCTCCGTGACGAAGCCGACGATCACCAGGCCGACGCAGACGATGACGACCGCGACGAGCAGGCTGAGGATGGTGACCGGTACGTTGTAGGTAATGGTCATGCCGGGGATCGTGTATCCCAGCATCGCGATGAAGTGCATCAGCCAGATGCCGGTGACCCCGAGCGACACCCCGCCGAGCAGCAGCCACCGCAGGCGCGCCACGCCCTGGAACGCGCGAGCCCGGGCGGTGCAGCGCAGCCCGATGAACGCGCCCATGCAGGACATGACGTAAGCGAGACCGGGAGTTAACAGACCATATGTGAAGTTGTGTACCGGCAACACCGTATGATCTCTTTCTCCCCACTCCCTGGAGAGACTCGGCAGGAGGCTACTGCTTCGCGGAAATTGCGGGGCCACAGTTGCGGAAAACAGGGAGAAAACTTGCAGCCTGGGCGAGGGCTCAATCGGACACGGGGGCCGATACCTGGGCGGTACCGACCTCGAACTCTGGCCATTCACTGAGCACGCGGAACCCGAGATCATCGTTAATCGTGATCATGTGGACGTTGGTGGCGGTGTTCCCCGTGAGGATCCTGGCCAGCTGCGGCTCGCGCTCGGCCAGCAGCTCCAGCATGGCGACCTTGACCAGCAGCCCCAGCCGGTGGCCCCGGTGCGCCCGGGTCACGGCGGTCAGTTCCTGGAAGCCCCACTCCGGCTCGTCCGGCTCGACGGCGAGCTGGGTCAGCCCCGCGAGCTCGCCGCTGGCCTGCGACCGGGCGGCAACCGTGTAGCTGCGCAGGCCCTGGGCCGCTTTGCGCTCGTCGTCCAGCCGGACTCGCTCGGCGTCCCAGAGCTGCGGCTCGTAGCCAGCATCACGAGGCATGTCGGCCGTTGCCGCGTTGCTGACCGCGCCGACGGCTTCGACCAAGTTCTCCGGCGTCTGCCCCGCCCAGGACAGCAGCCCGTAGCCCCGCGCCGCCGGCTCGGCGGTTGCCCGCAGCCGGGCCAGGTGACCGGGCGGGATCGCGGCAAGATCGAGCACCCGCCTGACGTCGGTGAGCCCTGAGCGTGCACCGAGAGCCCGGGCGAACACGTCGCCGGGCGAGCCCGCCCTGGCTATTCCGGTCATCTCGGTGCGGCCGGCCTGACGGGCACGGGCCGCCGCGTGCCTGAGCAGCGCCGTGCCAAGGCCAGCACGCCGGCTCGAGGCGTGCACGCTCAGCGCCAGGTCGGCGGCGTGGCGGTTCTCCCGCTGCGGCAGGCTGAGCCGGTACCACCCGGATGGCTTGCCTGCATCGTCGCGCGCCAGCCACGTCTCGGCCGGGTCCTCCGTCCAGCCACGTTCCATCCAGCCGGCGAACGGGCGGAACGACATGACCGGGCCCTCGGGATCGTCGGCGGGCACACCGGACAGGTAGATCTCATGGCAGGCGCGCACGGACGCCTCGTCATCGGCCGGCGAGAAGCGCTCGATGTCCACCGGGCCAGCTAACCCAGCCGCGCCCGCCCGCGCCACCCAATTACCGGCGGCATTACCGGTGGCCGCACGGCACCTGCGGCCACCAACTCGTGTCTCGTAGATCATCGGGCTGGGTCCGGTCGCTGATCCGGATTGCGGCACCTCCGCGGCAAATACGGGCGTACCGAAAAGCAGCCCACGTCGAGCCGAAACCCTGCGCATGGCCAGAACCAGCGAAGCGCGCTCCCCAGACAACGACATACCAAACATTTCAGGCGCACTGCGGGCAGGCGGAGTAGTGTCGCCGGCCCGGTGCTGTCGTCCTAGCAGACGCTACGGGCCGGCGACACTACGGAATGTCTTGCCTGGCAGCCGCCGAGATCTGCAAGACACGCTCCAGCACCCCGCCGCCCGCGATCTTCTTGATCGTGGTAGCCGACGAGCATATTTGCGCCGTCTCTACCAGGGTCATGAAATGCTGCATGGTCGGGTCCCGGGCAACGGCGGCTCAGCAGCCCAGGGTGTCGGCGAGGGCGGTCAGGGTCCCGGCGTCGACCAGGCCGTCGAGGTCCGGCGGCTGCTCCGCCGGGCCGTCCGGGCCCCACTCGAGCGGGCGCCGGATGAACAACGGGCGCAGGCCCACCGCGGCTGCGGCTTGCAGGTCCCCGGCGTGCGCTGCGACCATCCCGGCTTCGCCCGGGTCGCACTCCAGCAGGTCCAGCGCGGTCAGGTACACCGCGGGATCGGGCTTGTAGCTGGCGGCGAGCTGCGCGGACAGCACCGCGTCGAACCGGAGGTCGCCGAACTTGAGCAGGTCGGCGAGCAGCGCCACGTGGCCGTTCGACAGCGTCGCCGTGAGGTAACCGCCCCGCAGGCGTTCCAGCCCGTCGCGGCTGTCCGGCCATGGCCGCAGCCGCCGCCACCCGCGCACCAGGGTCTCCCTTTGCTCGCCGGTCAGGGGGGTGGCGTGGCGTTCAAGGCAGTCACTGAGGGTGTCGCGCTGCACGGCATCGAGATCGCGCCAGGCGGAGTCCTGGCGGGCCTTCGCAAGCGCGGGCTGGTACGCGCGGCGCCAGTCGTCGACGATGGTCGGCCAGTCGCCCTCGGCACCGGTGGCCTCGGCGGTGCCGATCAGGCTGGACCGCCAGTCGACGACGGTCCCGAACACGTCGAAGAGAAGAACGCGCATCGGCTTCATAGGCCCTGAGTATGCCCATCCTCCGCCCCATTGATTTCCGTGACGTGCTCCGCGATGCCGTGGCGGGCGACATCGCACCAAAGGAGAACAAGATGGCCGATGTCCCTGCAACTGCCGTAACCGGAACCGCCGAGTTCCCCGGGCCGGGCTCGAGCCGGACGCGATCGGGCCGGCGCCGCAGCTCTGGCCGGTGGTCGGGGTGGTCGCCGTCGGTATAGTGCTGATGTTCCTGGCGCGTTTTGTCCTGCGGTCCCCGTTCTTCGGCGACCCGCGGGAGAGTGCGCCCGGGGAAGGCTGACGAGCCGGGTGGGGGACAGCCTGATGACTGACCGTTTCAGTGACGAGCTGTGGCAGGGCTCGGCGGACATCTACGACGCGATTCTCGCGCACCCGTTCCTTGCCGGGCTGACCGACGGCAGCCTGCCGCAGGACGCGTTCGTGTTTTACGTCGTGCAGGACGCGTTGTACCTGCACGGCTACGCCCGCGCCCTCGCGGCGGTCGGCAGCCGCGCGCCGGACGCGGCCGGGATCGAGATGTTCTCCCGCGATGCCGCCGACATCGTGGCCGTGGAGCGGACCCTGCACGACTCGCTCCTCGGCGACCTGGGCATCGACGCCGCATCGATCGAGAAGACCGAGGCGGCGCCGACCACCCTGGCCTACGTCAGCTACCTGCTGTCGGCCGTGCGCGGCGGTTCCTACGCCGAGGGCGTCGGCGCCGTGCTCCCCTGCTACTGGATCTACTGGGAGGTCGGCAAGGAACTGCTGCAGCGTGGCTCGCCCAACCCCCGCTACCAGAAGTGGATCGACACCTACAGCGGCGAGGAGTTCGGTGACACGGTCCGCAAGGTGCTGGCGGTGACCGACGCCCTCGGGCCCGGCCTGGCCCCGGCCGAGCGCGCGCTGGTACACCGGCACTTCCGTGCGACCAGCCGTTACGAATGGATGTTCTGGGACATGGGCTACCGCAGGGAAGCCTGGCCGGTATGAAGCCTGGCCGGCATAAGGCTGCGCCCAGATGGTTTGGGCCTCAAACCTGAGTTGAGCCCGAAAAGTCTGCTTACAAACCGTGATCGCGGTAACGTTGCGATACCAGCAAGGGGGGCAGTTCGTGGCTTACTATGTCTGTCTGCATGCCAGCGTCTTATTCGCCGATCACCGGCACGGCCGGATTCTGACTGCGCAATTAGCCGGGGAGAACGGTCGGCAGCCGTGAGCGGCGCTGGCGGTTGCTTCGAAGAGCCTGGCGCCAGGGGGTGGCCAGAGCTGGGGGCGTGATGGGTGATGGGGACCCCGGTGCCGTCGGGTACGTGCGCGGATTCTCCGCCGGCTCACGCATTGCCGGGTACCGGCTCGGGGAGCAGATTGGCCGGGGCGGAATGGCCGTTGTGTTCCGGGCACAGGATGAGCGGCTCGAGCGGCAGGTGGCGCTGAAGATCCTTTCGCCTGCCCTGGCGGCCGGCGAGACATTCCGGCACCGTTTCATCCTTGAATCCCGGTCAGCGGCCGCGGTGGATGATCCGCACATCATTCCGGTGTTCGAGGCCGGCGACGCGAATGGCGTGCTGTTCATCGCGATGCGGTACGTGCCAGGCGGCGACGTGGGCGCCATCCTGAAACAGACGGGGCCGCTGCCGATCGAGCGTGCCGCGGCGATCATATCCGGGGTGGCGTCGGCGCTCGACACCGCGCACGCTGCCGGGCTGGTGCACCGCGACGTCAAGCCGACGAACATGCTCCTCGACGCCCGGGTTGGCCGGCCCGACCATGTCTATCTGTCGGATTTCGGCCTGAGCAAGGCAGCGCTGTCGGCCGACCTGACCGGATCCGACCGGATCATGGGCACGCTCAACTACTGTGCGCCCGAGCAGATCCAGGGCCGGCGGGTCGACGCGCGCACGGATGAGTACGCGCTCGCGTGCGCGGCGTTCGAGCTGCTGTCCGGCGGCCCGCCGTTTTCGCATGATGAAAGCACGGCGGTGCTGTACGCGCAGGTGACGGAGCCACCGCCGCGGCTGACGTCCCGGCGGCCCGACCTTCCGCCCACCGTCGACGACGTCCTGCTCCGGGCGATGGCGAAGCATCGCGAAGAGCGCTTTGCGAGCTGCGGGGAGTTCGCTGACGCGCTGCGCATGGCCGTGGGCCTGCAGCGATACGCGCCCGACGTCGCGACGGTGCTGCACCAGCGGACCCTGGCCGGCCAGCAGGACGGTGCGCCGGCCGGCGCACCGGCCGCCGAGGCGAGCCTCGCCGATGCCCACCCGGACGCGCTGGCCACGCGGCTCGGCCAGGCCAGGGAGATGGCGGCCGCCGGCAATCACGTCGGCTCCGAGGAGGAGTTCCGGCACGTGTACCGTGCCCGGCAGCGGGCGCTGGGCACGGATCATCCGGACACCCTGAGCGCCTGGTTCGGCGTGGCCCAGGAGATCGCGGCGCGCGGCGACCATGCCCGGGCGGAGGAAGAGTTCCGCAGGATGCTGCCCTATCTGCGCCGCAGCCTGGGCCCGTATCACCCGGACACCCTGGCCACCCGGTGCAGCATCGCCAGGGAGATGGCGGCACGTGGCGATCACGCTGGGGCGGAGGCGGTGTTCCGTGACGTGCTGGCCTATCTGCAGCGCAAGCCGGGCCTGGATCACCCGGTCACGGTCATCCTCTGGGTCAACATCGCCAAGGAGATCGTCGCGCGTGGCGATCATGCCCGGGCGGCGGAAGAGTTCCGGGATCTGCTGCCGCATCTGAAGCTCACGCTGGGCCGGGATCATCCAGACACGCTGGAGGTCCTCGAATGGATCGATTACCTGCAGGGCAAGAAGAGTGACCGGCCTGCCGAGCCACACGCTAGCCCTCGCGAAGGGCACCCCGCGGCCACGCCGCCGGCTCACCCGGGCGAAGGGCACCCCGGCCACGGCTTGCCTGCTGGCCGGAGAGATCCCAGGGGCCGCTATGAGCACGGCTCTGCGCAGCCGGGCGCGGCCGGCCGCTGATAGCGTTGGCCGGTGCGGCGATGGCCGGATCGCTGATGGCCGGATCGGCGATGGCCCTGCGGCGATGGCCGGATCGGAGGACGCGTGACATACCCGACGGTGCCGGGTCGTGTGCCGGCCGGCGCGACAGCCGAAGGCGACGGAGTCGTCGTCGGCCACGGCCCGACACGGGTTGATGCCTACATCGACTTTTTGTGCCCTTACTGCAAGCGGTTCGAGCTCTCGGCCGGGCCGGAACTGGCGAAGCTGGTGGCCGACGGGCAAGTGAGCGTCGCCTATCACCCGATGAACTTCCTCGACCAGGCGTCGACGACGAACTACTCGACCCGGGCGGCCGCGGCGTCGGGTTGCGCCGCAGACCAGGGCCGGTTCCTGGACTTCGCCAACGCGCTGTTCGAGTACCAGCCTCCCGAGGGCGGCCCGGGGCTGAGCGACGCTGAGCTCGCGGACCTGGGCCGGATGGCGGGGCTGGCCGACACGCCGTTCGCCTCCTGCCTGTCCGAGGCTCCCTACCTGGACTGGCCCACGTATGTGACCGCCCGCGCCACCGAGGCGGGAGTCAGCGCGACGCCGACCGTCCTGGTCGCAGGAGAGCCGGTGGAGCCGGACGCGCAGGCAATAACCGCCGCCGTCGCCCGGGCCGGCCGTGGGCGGTAGTCATCCGCCGGTGCACGGTGAGATCGGCAGGTAACAGACGTGGCGGCCCGACCGGCGTCAGCGGGACGAAAGGGCCTCACGGGCGGCCCGGATCGAGGAGCGCTTCCCGGAGTCGAGGTACTCCTCGATCCGGGTGATGTGCCCGTCGCGCACCTGCAGGTACATGGCTGCGTGCAGCTCGACCTCGGTCCCGTCGGGCAGCGAGCCGCGCAGCACGTGCTGCTGCAGCACGCCATCGGGCGTCGGAACCCGGCGGACGATGTCGTAGCGCAGGCCGGACACCGCCCGGTGCAGCCCCTGCAGCACCTTCAGGTTCTCGTCGACGGGCTGCTCGACCAGGTCATCGTTATGCCAGATCAGCGCGTCCGGGGCGTAGATCGCGCGCACCGTGTCGATGTCGCCGGCCTCGAGAGCGGCGAAGAAGCGGATCACAAGTTCCTCGCTGATGGCGCTGCCTCCTTGCCTGGTCCTGCCGATTCTGCCGATTCTGCCGATTCTGCCGATTCGCTCGCCGCGGTCGGTTCGCTCGCCGCGGTCGCCCCGCTCGCCCCGGCCGGGGCGAAGGAGGCGATGGTCTCCTCGTAACCCCACTCACCACCAACGGGCATGGGGAACAGGACCGGCAGGTCCACGCCCGCGGTCCGGTACTCCGCCAGCCGCCGGCCGCATGTGTCCGCATCGCCGTGCGCTACGAAGCCGTCGGCCACCGGCTGCGGCACCCGTGCCGTCGCTCCGGCCCGGTCCCCGCCCAGCAGCAGCTCGCGGACCGGCCGCAGGTCGGTGCCGCGTCCGTCCTCGCAGAACAGTCGGCCGACCGCGGGATGCAGCACGTAGCGGGGGACGACGTCCCGTGCCGCGGCCGCGGCCTCCGCCGCGTCGCCGGACAGGCAGCAGTGCACCACGCAGACGATCTCCACCCCGGCGGGGTCCCGGCCGGCGGCCGCTGCTGCGGCGCGCACCAGCCCGGCCGCCTCGCCAGCCTGGGCCGGCGACATCAGGTTCAGCACGACGCCATCGGCGATCCGCCCGGCCAGCTCGAGCATCCGCGGCCCGAGCGCGCCAAGGTAGATGGGGAGGTCGCGGCGGGCCGGCGGGCTGTCCAGCGGCACCATGCCGGTGCGGAACAGCGTGCCCGAGTAAGGGTTGCCCGCCAGCACCGCGCGGACCACGGCCACGTATTCCTCGATCATCTGCAGCGGCGGGAACGGCGCGATGCCGAACCTGCCGTTCATGATCGGGTTTCCCACCCCCAGGCCGAGGACGAGCCGGCCGCCCGCGGCGTGGTCCAACTGCGCGGCGGTCTTGGCGGCCAGCACCGGCGGCCGCAGCGCCGCGTTCGTGACCGCGGTTCCGACCCGGGCCCGGCTGGTCGCGCCGGCCACCGGATGGCACA
>JASHQP010000150.1 GCA_030039095.1 Streptosporangiaceae bacterium | reverse complement strand
CCGTGCTTCTCCAGTTCCCTGATCGCGCTGATCGTCGTCCCGCCCGGCGAGGTCACCGCCTCGCGCAGCAGCACCGGGTGCTCACCGGAGTCGCGCAGCATGGTCGCCGCGCCGTACACGGCCTGCTTGACCATCTCCAGCGCGGTCGCCCGCGGCATGCCGAGCAGGATCCCGGCGTCGACCATCGCCTCCACGAGGAAGTACACGTAGGCGGGCCCGCTGCCGGACAGTGCGGTCGCCGCGTCCTGCTGGGACTCCGGAATCCGCAGCACCTTGCCGACCGGCCGGAGCAGTTCCTCGGCACGCTTCAGATGCGGCTCCCTCGCGTGCGAACCCGGCGAGATCACGCTCATCGCCTCGTCGACGAGCGCCGGGGTGTTGGACATCACCCGGACAACGGGCACGTCCGGGGTCAGGCTGCGCTCGATGAACGACGTGGGGATGCCGGCCGCGATCGAGATCACCAGCTTGTCGCCGGTCACGGCGGGCGAGATCTCAGCGAGCAGCGCCGCCATGTCCTGCGGCTTGACGCTGATCACGAGGGTCTCCGCGCGCGCGGCCGCCTCGGCGGCGGTCAGCACCTCGATGCCATACGCGTCGTGCAGCTGCGCGGCGCGGTCGCTGCGGCGAGCAGCGGCGACAACCCCGGCCGGCGCCACCACGCCGGACCGCAGCAGGCCGGACAGCAGTGCCTCGCCCATCTTCCCGGTGCCAAGGACAGCGATCACCCAAGGGAGCCTACCGGGATCCCCGCCCGCCTCCCCATTACCCTTCACGCCTCCGCATCCCCTGTCACGGCCGCTCAGCCGCGCGACACGAGCGAGCGCAGGAAGAACGCCGCTCAGCCGCGCGACACGAGCGAGCGCAGGAAGAACGCCAGGTTCGCCGGGCGTTCCGCGAGCCTCCGGACCAGGTAGCCGTACCAGTCGCTGCCATAGGGCACGTAGACGCGCACCTGAGCGCCTTCTGCGGCCAGCCGGAGCTGCTCGGCCGGGCGGATGCCGTACAGCATCTGGTACTCGAAGCTGGACGGAGGCCGGCCAGCCGCCCTGGCCCGCTGCCCGGCGATGTCGATCAGCCGCGGGTCATGGGTCGCGATCATCGGGTAGCCGGGCCCGGTCATGAGCACCCGCAGACAGCGGGCATAGCACCGGTCGACCTCGGCGCGAGCCTGGAACGCGACGTCTCCCGCTGCGCTGTACGCACCCTTGCACAGCCGGACCCGCGACCCGGCCACCGCGAGCGCCCGGCAGTCGTCCGGGCTGCGCCGCAGGTAGGACTGGATCACGCAGCCCAGGTCGGGGAAGTCCGGCCGGATCTGCGCCGCGATCCGCAGCGTCGCCTCGATCCTGGTGTGGTCCTCGGCGTCGAGCGTGACCGTCGTGCCGACCGCACTGGCCGCCGCGCAGATCCTGGTGATGTTCTCTCGCGCGGTCTTCTCGCCGTGCTCGGCGAGGTCGAGCCCGACAGCGGTCGGCTTGACCGAGACCTCCGCCGCGCCGCGGCTGGACATGCCGGCCGTGTCCAGCCGGCCGAGCAGCCGCACGTACTCGTCGGTCACGGCGGCGGCCTGTTCCGGGTCGACGGTGTCCTCGCCGAGGTAGTCCAGGCTGACCAGCAGGCCGTCATCCAGCAGCCGGCGGGTCACGGCCAGCGCGTCATCGGCGCCCTCCCCGGCAACAAACCTGGCCACGACGCCGCGGGTCAGCGGGGCCGTGGTGACGATCCGGCGAATCTGTTCGCTGGCTGAGGCGGCCAGCAGCGCGCGGCGCAGCACGGCAGATAACCTCCCGGGCACGGCGGGAACGGCGTTGTTCCTGCGCGCTCAGGCTACTCGCGTGACCGGATCAGGCTGCCGGGCCCGCGCCGCAGGGTCACGGTTACGTTCGCGCCGGCGTCCGGCGGCACGATGACCTCCTGCGCCGCGGGGATGCCGTCGGCCTGCAGCGTGGCGTCGACCGGCACCGTGCGCTTGATCAGGGCAAGCGCGATCGGCCCGAGCTCGTAGTGCCGGGCGGCCGATCCGACGAAGCCCACGCTGGCGTCGCCGGCCACGACCGGGTCGCCGTGGCTGGGCAGCCGGTCCCCACTCCCGTCCAGGTGCAGGAACACCAGGCGGCGCGGTGGGTGACCGAGGTTGTGCACCCGCGCCACGGTCTCCTGGCCGCGGTAGCAGCCCTTGTCGAGGTGCACGGCCTTCTCGATCCAGCCCACCTCGTGGGGGATCGTCCGGTGATCGGTGTCGACCCCGAACCTGGGCCGGTGCGCGGCGATCCGCAGGGCCTCGTAGGCCCACATGCCCGCGAGCTTCGCGGCCCGTTCTTGCAGCCCGGCTGCGGCCTCGCCGAGCCGGCCCCGCTCGACGATCAGGTCCGCACCGAACCCGTACGTCGCCGCGGCCGCGACGTCCCCGCCCCAGCCAGGGCCGACGGCCGGGCCCATGACGGTCAGCACGGCGAACTCGTCCGTGACGTCGGCCGGCTCGACGCGGAGCATGAACCGCATCGACTCGAGGAACTCGAGCAGCGGGCCTGCCGTGTGCGGCTCGACGTGGGCCCACAGCGCGCTGCGGTCGTCGGTGAGGATCAGGTGGTGCTCGACATGCCCGTTCGGGCTGAGAATCAGCGCCTCGGCCGTGCCGCCCGGCTCGAGCTTCTCCAGCGCCTGGGTGCTGAGGCTGTGCAGCCAGGACAGCCGGTCCGGCCCGGTGATCCGGATCACTCCCCGGTTCGACCGGTCCACGAGGCCGAGCGCGCCGTCCAGCGCGCGCTGCTCGGCAAACGGGTCCCCGTAGTGCGCGGCGACCCCGGTATCCGGCCCGTCGGCCGGCACCGCGCCGGGGACGGCCAGCAGCGGGCTGTTTTCCTGCGGGCTCTGCATACCGCCAAGGCTATGCCCCGCCCGCTCCCCCTTCACGCCTCGTTCGCCTCTGGCAGGCCGCGGCAGTCACGGCAGGTGCCGTACACCGTGAGGTGCCCCACGTCGGTCTCGAACCCGTGCTCTTTGGCGAGCGTCTTCACCAGCGGTGCTGCCGCGGCGGGCGCCAGCTCGGTGATACGGCCGCAGGGGCGGCAGACCAGGTGCACGTGCTGCGCCTCGGCGGCGAGGTGGTAGCGGGGCGCACCGTGCCCCAGGTGGGTATGGGTAACGAGCCCGAGCTGCTCGAGCAGCTCCAGGGTCCGGTAGATCGTGGAGACGTTGACCCCGGTGGCCCTCTGGTGCACCTCGGCGAAGATGTCTTCCGGAGATGCGTGGTTCAGCTTGGTGACGGCCTCGAGGACAAGCTGACGTTGCGGGGTCACCCGGTAGCCGCTGGCCCGCAGCGCGGCGTCCCACGTCTGCGACATGAGCCGAGTCTAGGCGAGCGCCGCCGATAACGCGCTTGCCTCCATGCGGCGCTCTGGCATAGCGTTCTCGCATACGCGGGAAAGGAGGTGGTCCAACAGTATGCATAGATGTCGGACTCGCGAGGTGGCTGTCAGCTAGCCGCCGTCCCGTGTAGCTCCCCCGTTACCAGCGGGGGCGCTCACCGGCCGCCAGGCCGGTTCGCACGTGACCGCAAGGTGACGAGCGGGCTCGGTCTGCAGGTGCCGCAAGGCGGCGGTCGGCTAATACACGGCAGACACCGGACCCCCGGGTTGACCGGCCTTGTCCAACCGGTCCCCGCAGCGGGTTGCACCTCCGGCCTCGCGTAACGCAACGAGACTCGCGGCTCGCGGCTGCGCTTCTCGTCGTTACGTGATCTCAGGCTGGATCCGGGTGCACCCTTGCGGGAGGCGCCCGGGGGCTCATGCTTTTCCGGCCCAGTGGCTGAGGTTTCCGAGCGCAGGCAGTTGGTCGGCCACTGACAGGCACGTCACCCGATGCTCCCGCCCCGGCCCCGGCCGTCCCCGCCCAGCCCGGCCGTTCCCGCCCCGGCCTGGGCCCCGGCCGTCCGCTCAGCCTGACTGCTCTCGCTCCGGGCGGGCAACGTTCCTGGCCGGTTCCTCGGCATGCCGACGCGGCGCTACCCACCCAGTTCCTGGGCCGAAGCTGGCGTCTGGCGGCGTTGCCGTAGTTTTGGCGAAGAAGCTCAGAGCGATATATCGGGTTTTGGGACTTGTTCGTGCGACCTGAGGTCGGGTTCTGGATTTTGGACGCGCCGGAAATGGGATTCCGGTCGCTCCTCTTTCCCCCGTAGCCGGTCGCGCGGGCCGGGCGCCGGCGCTTGCTGGCCGATCGTGACGAGCTTTTACGCCACGTGCTTCAGCTGGGCCGAGGCGTGTGGCTGCAGGGGCTGGCCCACCGCGGCCATGTCGTAAGCCCAGCCGAGGTCGTTGCCGACCAGACCGTAGAGCCTGCGGCCGGCCGTGACCTCCTTGGCGGTCGCCGTGCGCAAAACCGCGTCGGTCGCCATCTCGATCTTTGCACCGGTCACCTCGCCCAGGTAGATCTCGCTGATCCCGGTCGGGTGCACCAGCAGCACCTCGAGCTGGTTGTCCGGCTGCGGCCGCCAGTAGCCGGTTTCCGTGGCGAGCGGCCGGCCGATGCGCCCTTCGTCGTCGAGCAGCCAGGTGCGGCTCGTGTAGATCAGGAACGGCTTGCCGTTGTGGCTGAACGTGATCTCCTGCCCGAAGTTGGCGCTCTCGATCGTCGGGTAGCCGACCACGCCGGCGCCCTCCCAGCGGCCGAGCAGGAAATGCAGCGGGGCCAGCGCTTCGTGCTCAGGCTGCGACTGGGTCTGCGGATCGCTCACCGCTTCCTCCCTGGTGCGCCGGCCCGCAGCAGCCTGACCGCCAGGATCCCGCAAAGCACCATTACCGCGACAAAGGCCGCAACGAGCACGAGCCAGCTGAACTCGCCCTGCATATCCCGGAGTGTACTTGCCTGGGGTCCCGCGGCCCGGTTACCCGGTCGGCGTGGCGAGGCGGCAGGCCAGCAGGGCTATGTCGTCGTCGGGAGCGTGGCCGACGTGCCGGACGATCTCGTCGCTGAGCCGGTCGACCAGCATGGAGGGGTCGCGCACGCACCCAAAGAAGCCGCATTTCTCGAGTGGAAAGAACTCCCCGGCCTTGTTCCTGGCTTCGCTCGCCCCGTCGGTATAGAACAGCACCTGCTCGCCCGGCCCCACCGGAACCGTGACCGGGACGCGCGGCTCGCCGCTGAGATAGCCGAGGCCCAGTGGCAGGCCACCCTCGTCCGGGCCGATGAACCGCGGCGGGGACTCACCGATGAGCAACGGCGCGGGATGGCCGCAGCTGAGCAGTTCCATCTTGGCCCCGTCGGCGGGAAGGTCGGCGAGGACGGCGGTCACGAACTCCTCTTCGCCGAACTCGCGGGCCAGGCTGGCCTCGATCCGGTCGACGATTCCGGCCAGGTCGATCTCTTCGTGTGCGGCCTCACGGAACACCCCGAGCACCGCCGCCGCCGACTTCACCGCGGGCAATCCCTTGCCCTCGACGTCGCCCACGATCACGCGGACCCTCTCGGGCGTCACCACGACCTCGTACAGGTCGCCGCCCACGCGTGCCCCGGTGGATGCCGACAGGTAACGAACCGCCATGCTGACGGAGCCGGCCTGGCCCGGCACCGGCCGCAGCAGCACCTGCTGTGCAGCCTCGGCGACCATCGTCACCCGCGCCAGTTCCTGGGCGCGCCGCTCGCGGGCCAGGCAGGCGACAGCGCCGACGACCGTGAGGCCGAGCGTGGCGAAGAAGGCGACCCGGGCTGGCCGCATGTCCGGGTACATATCGAACCCGAGCAGCACGCATTCGGCCAGCGCCACCGCACCAGCGGCGAGCGTGTAGTACAGCCCGCCTACGGCGGCGGCCACCGCCGGGCCTACGATCACGAGCGGCAGCAAGCCCCAGTTCGGGCCGACAACGGCGCGCGCAGCACCGGCCGCTGCCATGATCACGAACGGCAGGGCGAGCAGGATCAGGTAGGAACCCTTGGCCCGGATGTCCGGATCAACCCCCACGTCGATCATCAAATCCCCCCAGCGATAACACACTAACCATGACCAGGGCTGTCCGCGACCCATCAAAAGGACTAATCTTCCGGCCTATTTATCCTGGTTTGAGGTGTTCAGGCTAGCCGGTGAGCAGCCGGGCCGGGTCCTTGCGGCTACGGCCCCCGACGAGCCGGACATGGTAGAGAGAGCGCCAGCGCTTCCCCGTCAGCAGGAACTCGCCCGCTCCGGGGAGGACCGTGATGCCGTTGAGGATCGCCTCGGGATCACCCGGGTGCCGCTCGCTCGCGGGCCGGGCGTCCACGATGTCCACGACCTCGCCGGTGGCGGCGTCGATCCCGGCCAGGCAGGAGCGCGGCGCGATATTTGCCCATACCCGCCCGCCGGCCCACGCGAGGTCGTTGAGCCCGCCGACGCGGCGCCCGCCGCAGTGCACGACGACGACACCGAGCGGCGCCAGCGTCAACGGATCGCGCCGGACGAGCTCGCTGCTTCCGTCGCTGGTCAGCACGTTCGCGCCGTCGGCGCAGATGCCCCAGCCCTCACGGTTGTAGGCGATGGTCTCCAGCAGAGTCAGGCTGTCCGGGTCCCAGCGCAGGGCGATCCGCTCTCGCCAGGTGAGCTGCCAGAGGTGGGCTCCCACCCGGCAGATACCCTCGCCGAACAGCTCCGGCGGCACCGCCGCGGCAGCTTCCACCCGGTCACCGCCGAGCCGGTAGCGCCGGATCTCCGACTGGCCGTACAGCCCGGAACTCTCCCATACCATCCCGTTATCGGCGATCAGGCCCTGCGTGAAGCCCCGGCCGGGGTGCGGCAGGCGACGCAGGACCTCGAGGCGGTGGAATCTCATCCGCGCCGGCCCGTGCTCTTCGGTCAGGTCCCCCCGCCAGTTTCCTCATCGCCCCTTGCCGGAGGGGACCCGTTCGGGTGGCCGAGATCGCTGCCCTGGCCCGGAACGCTCGGGGGCCCCAGGTGCTCCGGGGACCCGGTTCCGTTCCCTTGATCACGTATGTCGAGCGGGTCGGGGTCCGGCGCGACGATCCAGCCCTTGGCCCCGGATGCGGCGAGCACCGGCTGAGGAACCTCGGGCATGTTCTGCAAGATCTTGCTGTGCTCGCGGTGCGCCGTGGCGGCGCTCGAGTGGTAGCTCTCCAGTTCCTGCATCAGTCCTGGGTCCGCATACACGCGGCCATCCACAAACGGGCCCTGCGTCCGCTCGATCACCGCGACCACGTCGTCACCGGTGAGCGTCTTGTGGGTCTCCAGCGCGTGGGCCAGCGCGAGAACGTTGTCACGGTTCTCGGTGATGATGTCCTGCACCTGACCCAGCAGCCCGTTCAGGCTGTCCTCGATCCGGTCCGCAAGCGCCCGGCGCACGTCGGCCTCGGGGTCCTGGCCCTTCTTCTTCCGGCCGCCCGCCCCGCCGCCGGGTGACCCGACCTCCAGCCGCTTGGCGGTGGAGTACGAGGACACCGTCGACCCCATGCCCCAGAAACCCTCCATGAACGAGGCCACGGTGGTCGCCGACTCCAGGTCGCCGGAGACCCCCGACGAGCTGTCGTTGTTGAAGAACATCCGCTCCCCGGCCAGCGACGCCAGCGAGACCAGGATGTCGGTCTCGTACTCGCTGCGCCAGCGGGTGAACTGGTCCTCCGGCGGGATGCTGGCCACCATCCCGAGGTAGTCGCTGCCCTTCTCGATGGTGGCGATGTCGATCTCCATGTGCCGGCGCGTGCGGTAAGCGACCAGTGCGTGACACGCCTCGTGGACCGCGACGGCGTGCCGCTCGCGCTCGATGTACTCCACATCCTGGGGCGGGCCGAGCTCCTTGAGCTGCTTGGCCTTGATGACGTCCTGCCACGTGATGACGTCGCGGCCATCCCTGATGGCGTGGATCAGCGATTCGTTGACCAGGTCCTTGATGGTGGCGCCGGTCGCGTACGGGGTGATGACGGCGAGCTTGTCGATGTCTTCCGGGGTGAGCTCGTGCCGGACCTTGGCGAAGTAGCCCTCGTAGGTACGTATCCGGCCCGCCTTGGACGGGTAGCCCACCTTGTAGATCCGGTCGATGCGGCCGGGACGCAGCAGCGCCTCGTCCAGCGACTCCGGCATGTTGGACGCCATCATGACCAGGATCCGGTACTTCGGCGGCGGCTTGGGCCGCATGCCGAGCGTGCGCCGGATGACGCGGTTGATGAATCCGCGCGGCTTCTTGAGCCCGGACAGCTCGGTGAGCAGGGCCTGCAGCGTGCCCATGCCACCGCCGCCGCCCATGCCCATGCCCATGATCTGCTTGTTGCGCCGGGTGTCCGGCTCCTCGCCGACGGACGAGGACAGCGCGCGCTGCGCGAGCCGCCACTGCACGTCCTGCGACAGGTAAGAGAAGCCGTGGCAGCCGCCGGCCTGCCAGGCCGCGGGGGTGTCGCGGGGGAAGCCCGGGCCGCCCTGCGGCAGAGCGCCGCGGCTGCCCAGCGAGTCGGCCTCGTCGAAGAAGACGATGACGCCGCCGTAGCGCAGCGCCAGCTTGCGCAGCTTGCGGAACAGCGACTTGACTTTCAGGATCCCGACGCCCATGAACATGTTGATGAACGCGCCCGGGTCCACGAACACGTAAGGCCGGCCGGTCTCCCCCGCTACCGCCTCGGCCATGAGCGTCTTGCCGGTGCCGGGCGGCCCCCAGAGCAGGATGCCGCCGGGAACGTACCCGCCCCGGGACTCGATCTGCTCCGGGTCCTCGAGGTAGAGCATGTTCTCCTTCACCCGTGCCAGGACGTGGTCCTGGCCCCAGACGTCGGTGAAGCGGGTCTTTATGTCGTCGGGGTAATAGACGTCTATGCCGCCTCGGGACAGGAACCAGAACAGGAGGACGAACTGGCCCACGACGAACAGCATGTAGAAGGCGATTTGAATCACGAACGGTATCGCGTGCCAGATGTTGGCGGGGATGCGCACCAGCGCCACCGCCGGGTTGGTGTGCGTCACCTTGCCGGCCACCACCGCGATCACGGCGATCCAGAACACCAAGATGGCCACGCGCCAGAGCCGGAACCTGGTCCAGGCCGACAACTTGCGGTGGGTCGCCCCGTCCAGGCGGCCGAAGAACGTCTTCGTCCAGAACCGGTGGTAGCCGGCCCAGTGCTCACTGATCAGGAAGTGCACCTGGCGGATGAGTTCCAGGGCGATCAGGGCGAAGACCCACCAGCCGGATCTGACCTCGATCCGCATCGCGTCGGCGAAGCCAACGAGCGGGTCGGACGCCATGACCGACCAGACCAAGACGAACCACACCAGCACCAGCAGGAGCAGGAACTTGATCCGGTCCCAGATCGGAAGCGGTTTACGGGTCGGCCTCTCGTCGTCCCGCGGCCGGCCTGCGGTGTTACGCAGGTCGTCCGGGGCGCCTGCCGGGGCCATGGTCATCGTGAACTCCTGACCGAGAAGGATGGCGTGTGCGCGTCAGGGCAGGGGCCTCCGGCGCCGGGCTTCATGCACCGGGCGGGCATCAGGACCCTCCTCCGACCGTGAACGAATCGACGACGTCGGAGATCTGCTTGTAGTTGGACGCGAAGCAGGTCTCCGTGCACTGTACGAGCAGAAAGTAGAGCTTGGTAGTGGCCGAGTTGGTCAGCACGGTCAGGTCGAAGGTCTCCGGAGTGGTGCCGAGGTCGTAGTCGAAGATCTCGCGGATGCCCCGGTTGTTGTTGCTGTCCGTGATCACCTGATCGCTGAGCGACTGAAAGCCCTCGAGTTCCTCATGGTCGGCGGCGGCGGCCTTGCGCGCCGACGCGGTCACCGGCAGCAGCAGGTCGCGCATGCTGTTGAACGAGATCGAGCTCCGCTCGGTCGACGAAAGGCCGATCACGCTCGCGTAGGCGACCGGCTTCCCCGTCGCCGCGAACACGTGGTCGACCGATGGCTTCGTGTTCGCGTCGTACGCCTCGGACCACAGGTAGCTGCCCTCCTGGCTGGAGGAGCCCTCGGCCGACTGCAGACTGGACTCGGGCACCTGGTGCCAGCTCGGCGGCACCTTGAAGTACGCGCTGTCGGCGGAGTCCGACACATACGTGTACTGCGGCGCCAGGCTGCACCCGGCTACCGCAGATCCCACGATTACCAGCGCCGCGACACGGTACAGATGCCGCAGTCTCACGCGCGCCCTCCCAGGGTAGGAGCCTGGCCACTCATCGGATTACGGGCTGCCCCTCCTGCTGGTTCACCAAAGGTCGTATCTCGAGTATGAGGTGCGAAGGCCCCGAAGCGCCAATGTAGACCGCTACCATTCTGTTACCTAACCTCCCCACGCGGCTCCCCGGCATGCCCGCCAGGTCACGTGGATGCGCGGGCCCGCGCCATCCGGATTAGGCTTCGGGTATGACTTCCCGCTCACTCGTCGTCAAGGTCACCGCGGGCAAAGACGACCAGGAACGCTGCAACCAGGCCTTCACCATCGCCGCGACGGGTGTCGCCAGCGGGCTTCAGGTGTCGCTGTGGCTGACCGGTGAGGCCGCCTGGTTCGCCCTGCCCGACCGCGCCGACGACGTGGCGCTTCCGCATGCGGCACCGCTCGCCCAGTTGCTGGCACGGGTGCTCGAGGAAGGGACCGTGACGGTCTGCTCCCAGTGTGCGTCGCGCCGCGATATCAGCGCCGAGGACACCATCAAGGGAGTCCGTATCGCCGGGGCGTCGACGTTCCTGGCCGAGGTCATGGCCGACGGCACCCAGGCGCTCGTGTACTGAGCCGCGCGCCCATCCGCTCGTGTACGGAGCCCTCCGCCAGCCGCGCCTGCTGGCAGCCGCCGATGCAGGCCGTGGCTATCCCGCCACCGCCGCCAGGCGCTCCTCCCGCAGCCGACGGGCCCACTCCTCCTCAGTCCCGGGAAGCGCTGCCAGGGGCCCCGCCACCCAGGACAGCAGCAGGTCGGCCAAGCCGGGGTTGCGCACCAGCACCGGGCCGTGCAGGTAGGTCCCGACCACACGGCCCGCGTACGCGCCCTCGGTGCCGTCGCCGTTGCCCACCCCCGTGGCGACCCGCGCCAGCGGCCTTGCCCCGGGCCCGAGAGTCGTCACTCCCTGATGATTCTCGAAGCCGGTGAGTCTGGGCACGCCGAGCTGAGGATCGACGTCGGCGACGATCTCACCGACCCCGCGGCGCTCCCCGCGCCCGCTGCGTATGTCCAGGATCCCGAGCCCGGGCACCGGCTCGCCCTCGGCACCGCCGAACTCGGCGCCCATCACCTGGTAGCCGGCGCACACCGCCAGCACCACGGCCCCGCCGCCGGCAGCGGCGGCAAGCCCGCCGTCCGAGCGCAGCCGCCGCGCGGCGAGAATCTGGGGCAGGTCCTCGCCGCCGCCCATCAGGTAGATGTCCCCGGTGCGGGGCACGGGCTGATCCGCATTCACCGCCACGGCCTCGGTCTCGATGCCGCGCAGCCGGGCCCTGCGCTCGAGCACGAGGAGGTTGCCGCGGTCACCATACGTGCTGAGCAGGTCCGGGTACACCCAGATCAGCCGCATGCTGCTCGGTCCGCGGCGGCGCCTGCCCGGCCGCGAGGGCCGCTCCAGCTCCGGCTGATCCGGCCCGGGAGCCCGGTGGCGTGCGGTCATCGGCCTGCCCTCCTTACTCGGCCCTGCCGAGTGCCGTCCGGATCCGCTGGAACGCCGTGTAGTTGGCGATCACGTCCAGGGGACCGGGAGGCACTTGCCGCAACGCGTCGTCGACGTCCTCGGCGAGCCTGAAGTCAACCTGGTCCGCTTCGAGCCGGATCGCGAGGTCGATCCTGCGCTCGCCGGCGACCAGCACGGGGCGGCCGCGCAGCACCCGGTAGTCGACGTCCCAGAGCCAGGAGGTGTCCTTGCCGTCCGGCACCCTCGCGTTGACCGCGAGCAGCACCGGGGTCGGCGGCGGGACGAGCACGTCGAACGCCTCGAGCCAGCCCGCCGGGTTCTTGGCCAGCAGCAGACGCAGCAGCCGCCCGTCCCGTTCCAGCTGGGTGTACCGGCCGACCACCGACGTCACCTCGCGGAGCCGGGGCAGCGTCTGCTCCAGGCCCGCGCCGAAAAATTCCGCCACCGCCAGCGCCACCACCGCGTTCGCCCGGTTGGCCCGGCCCGGCAGGGCCAGCGACAGCTCGTGGACGCGCCCGCGAGGGTCGATCACCGAGTCCTCGTCAAGCACCCACCTGGTGGCTGGCCTGGCGAAGCTGCACTCACCGCAGCGCCAGTCGATCTCGTTGCGCAGCAGGTGTGACCCGCATTCCGGGCAGCACCAGGAGTCCTCCCGCCAGCGCTGCCCGGCCGCAACCCAGGTGATCCGCTTCGCCCCGCTCGCCGCCCAGGCGATGAGAGGGTCGTCGGCGTTGGCGACCACCTCGGTGTCGCTGGCGTCGGCCAGCGCCTCCCGCCACCGCCGGGCCACGAGCCAGATCTCGGCCGCCCGGTCCATCTGGTCCCGGCTCAGGTTCAGCAGCGTGACCACCTTGGGTGCCGTCGCGTCGATCGTGGCGGGCAGGTACCGCTCGTCGACCTCGAGGACGCCGAACGGTGCGCTGCGGGCCTGCCCCAGCGCGGAAGCCATTCCGGCGTCCATGTTCGCCCCGAACGCGTTGGACGCGACCGCCTGCCCCAGCGCGCCGAGGGCCGCCGTGATCAGCCTCGTGGTGGTGGTCTTGCCGTTCGTGCCGGTAACCAGCACGATCTGCCGGCCAGCGGCGAGCAGGCGGAGCAGGTCGGGTTCCATCCGCAGGCCCACCACGCCGCCGATGACCGACCCATCGCCGCGCCCGGACATCCGCGACATGCGTCCCGCGGCGCCACCGACGGTCGTGGCAAGACGCGCGCGCAGCGGAAGCTTTCCCATGGCCGCCGATGCTATCCGGCAGCGCTGCCGTTGGAGGTAGCGGCCGACGAGGGTGCCGCCACCACCGCCTGGTCCTCACCGCCGACGATGAACCGGCGGGGCCAGCTCAGCACGGCCTCGAGCCACCCCACGATCCCCATCTCGCCAGCCGCCTGGCGCAGCTGTCCCCGGTGGCTCACGCCGATCACCACGGCTGCGAGGTCGTCCGCGAAGCCGCGCTGCTCATCGTCGCCGAGCAGCACGGTCCAGGCGGGCTGCCGGTTGCGGCCGAGCTCCATCGACAGGGCGTGCCTGCGCAGCCCGGTAACCCGCTGGCCGACCCGCAGGCCCGGGCCGTCGGCAAGGCCGTCCAGCCGGTACTCGAGCGGCGGCGCTTGGGCAAACGGGTCCGGCTGGTCGGCGCCGAAGGGGCACACCCGCTCCACCTCGTGCAGCCACTGCACCTGCGGGATCACCCAGTCCGGCCCGGGCGGGGCGCCCGCTCCCTTCCCCCCGTCCAGCAGCCGCAGCGCGGTCTCGGCGGCGGCCGTGGTCAGGCTCACCGGGTCGTAGTAGGCCCGGACCGCTATCGCCCGGCCGAGCAGCGACTTGTCGACGGCCGTGGCCAGCAGGCATTCGCGCAGCCGCTGGTCCAGCTCCGCCCAGCGGGCGCGCAGCGCCGCCGGAACCACCGGCAGGGCCCGGTTGGTCAGGAACGCCAGCACCAGGGCCTCGGCCCAGATCCGCAGCCAGGCGTCCTCGGGCGAGGCAGCGAGCAGGTCGGCGGCACGCAGCTCGAGCAGGTTGCAGGCACGGCCGCCCGCGCACACCGGGCCGCAGGCCGCCGAGCGCCTTCCGCGCACCGGAACCGAGCGGTCGTGCGACTGCTCCGCCCGCTCCTTGCTGCCACCGAACGGGACCCGGATCCGCAGCGGCCGGTCCATGCCGTCGGCGAACACCGCCGCCACCCCCGGCCGCAGCGAGACCACCTGCCGCGACTGGTCGCCGTCCAGGTTCATGGCCGCGCCCACGACCTCGCGGTCGTCGTTGGCCGGCAGCCGGTGCAGCACCTTCAGCGCGGTGTTCTTCACCACGTCGGGCAGGAGCTTGGCCGGGATCTGCTCGACCACCATGATCCCCTCGCCGTAGGCGCGGATCTCCGCGAGCAGGCTCGCGAACAGCTCGACCGCGTGCGCGCTGGCACCCTCCCTGCTGGCGCGCAGCAGCCGGTGCGCCTCCTCGATGACGATCACGTGCGCGAGGCCGTCGGCGGGATCGGAGCGGGCGCGCATCCGCAGGTACTCGACCAGCCGGATGATCAGCGTGCCGATCAGGAACGCCTTGTCCTCGTCGTTCGCGACGTCCTCGATCGCGAGCACCACGTTGCGGCGGAGCAGTTCGGCGATGTCCGCCGGGTGCCCGCCCTCGAAGAACCGGCCGGCCGATCCGGTGCGCAGCGACCGCAGCCGCACGTCGACAAAGCCCCGGACGTCGGCCTGCAGCTCCCGGCCGTAGCCGACGTCCTCGATGACGCCGAGCGCCGAGCGCTGCAGCTGGGCCAGGGTCGGGACGGCGGGAGCGGCCCGTGCGCCGGGCCGGCCTGCGCCGGTCACCGGATCCCAGCCGCAGTCCTCGTAGGCGCGCTGCAGGGCCTGCGAGATGATCTGCGGGAACGGCTCCCTCGCGTCGAACGCGGCCAGGAAGAGCGCCCGCACCATGTCGATGTGCGCCTGCACAGGGTAGCCCGGCTCGGGTTCCAGCGGGTTCACCGACAGCGGCACCGCCGCTGGGTCGGACGGGTTGATGACCGTGATGTGGCCGTTCCCGGCGATCCGGCCGGCCATGGCCGCGTACTCGGACTTGACCGGCTCGATCGCGAGCCAGGGGATGCCAGCCCCGGTCAGCTGCTCGAGCATGTGCCGGACCGTCTGCGACTTGCCCGATCCGGTCGCTCCGGTGATGAACGCGTGCCGGTTCAGCGTGGCGAGCGGGACCCGGAACGCGCCGACGCGCCGGTCCTGGCCGTCCAGGATCGCGCCGAGATCGATGGCCGCCTCGCCCCTGGGGTCGCCGTCCGCAGACAGCTCGGCGCTCAGCGCGCTGGCGGCGTCGCTCATCGTCTCGCTGGTCACGTCGAAGCTGGTGGGGTCCAGCACCCGGACGCCGGGCACCTCGCCGCGCGGCAGGCCGGTGAGCGCGGCGAGGGCGCCGGCCGTGGCGGCGAACGGCACCTGCGCGCCGTCCACCGGGTCGGCGAGCTTGGACGCGAGCGCGTCGGCAAGGTCGCGGGGCTCCTCGGCGCTGCGCAGCCGGTACGGGTGCGCAGCGAGGTCGACGGACCCGACCAGCACCGGGGCGATCAGCCGCAGTTCCTGCTCGGTCGCCGCGCCGGCCAGCACCCGGACATTCCAGAGGCCGGCTTCACGGAACGCGTCGAGTTCGGCGAGGCGGCGCTCGGCCCGGCTGGCGTCGAACCGGGAATGCTCCTCGTCGTAGCGCCGCAGCACGTTCAGCTGCGTGCGCAGCTCGGCGATCTCGGTGTCGATGAGCTCGGATGGCTCGGCGACGACCAGCCAGCCGAACGGCCTGGCCATGAGAGTCACCAGGGCCGACTCGAACAGCGTCTGGCGGCGGCCTGCCCCGTCGTCCCCGGGCCGCCGGCCGTCCCGCGCGGCCGCGCCGCGGCCCAGGTAGCCGACGGCCGCCTCGACGGTGAGCTGCGGCGTGTCCCAGCCGAGCGGCGGTGCCTGGCGTCCCGGGCAGGGCGCCCAGATCAGGCGGTCAAGGTCGGTCAGCAGGCTGCCCGGCATCCGCACGCCGCGGGCTCCCCACGGGAACAGCAGTTCCTTCGGCTCGAACAGGCTGCTTGGCTCGATCGCGTTCATGGCCTCGAGCGCGCCGCCGGCCCCGGCGGGCCGGCCCG